>JAURJO010000362.1 GCA_030832235.1 Verrucomicrobiota bacterium | reverse complement strand
GGCGAAGAATCCCGGCAGTTGTTTCAGAAGTTCGCGCCCGGGTTGGCCCACCGTGCCACGGTAGAGGCTGGGCGGAGTGAGGAAGTCGTCGACGTTCAGCCAGAAGTCATCCGTCTCGTCGTCGATCCCGCTGGCGGAAACGCTGCCGAACTCCGGCGCCGCGAGCGGCTCGCGTTTCCACTTCCCGTCCGCTCCCGGCGTGAGCAGGAACAGGCGGTTCCGCACGTTATCGAGTTCGTTGACGATGACGTGGTGCCGCGTGCGGCTGTAGCCGGCGAGAGACTTCCGGGGGCCGGGCTCGAAGAGGATCGCGAAGTCGCGTTGGCCAGCGTGAAAACTTTCCCACGGCAACGCGAGGAGCGCGCCCGCCGGGAAGGTGCGGCCGGCCGTCTTCCAGTCTTCGCGCAGCGTCACCAGCAGGTATTCGCGCCACGTGCCCATCCGGGCGTCCGCCGGCAGGTCCAGTTTCCGGAAACCGTCGCCGTCGCGAACGAAGTGCTCCGCGGTGAAGAAGGTCACCCCGCGCCGCGCGAAATCGCGGCGGAAGCCAGGCTCGACGGTGGTGTAGGCGCTGACGCTCACATCGGTCTTCGTGCCCTCGAAAACGACCTTCGCCGAGGCGAGCGGGGTGCCGCGCCGCCATTCCTTCACGACGCGCGGGTAGCCGGAGTCGGTGAGGCTGCCGGCGCCGAAGTCGGTGCCGACGTACAAGGTGTCCCGGTCACGCCAGGACGTTCCGCTCTTGGCTTCCGGAAGCGTGAATCCGCCGGCGACGAACGCCTTGGCGATCGGGTCGAATTCGCGCGTGACGGTCGCATCGGCGCCGCCCCGCGAGAGGCTGAGTAGCACGCGGTCGAGGTCGGGTTCCAGCCAGTCGGCGCCTTTCCACACCCAGTTCTCCTTCTCCGCGGCGGAGAGCGCGTCGAGGTCGAGGACGGTCTCCCACTTCGGCTCCGGCTTGCGATACTCCTCGAGCGTGGTGCGCCGCCAGACTCCCCGCGGGTTCCGCGCATCGCGCCAGAAATTGTAATAATGCGCTCCCTGTTTCGAGACGTACGGGATACGCTCCTTCGAATCGAGGATCGCGAGGAGGCGCTCCTGGATCGGCTTGAAGTCGGGCTGGGCCTCCAGTTCGCGTTGCGAGACGGCGTTGCGGTCGCGCGCCCACGTCAGCGAGCGCTCGGCCGTTACGTCTTCGAGCCAGAGGTACGGATCCGCGGGCGGAGGAGTCTGCGCATTCAAGGAGGGCAGTACGGCTAGGGCCGCGAGGGTGAGAAGGGGTCGGGTGGGCATGGCGGTACCGTGTGCGGCAAGGCCGCTTTGCCAACCCGTGTTTTCACCTTGGCGGTCAACTCGCGCCCAGGAGTCGTTCAATGACCCGCGTCTTGGGATCGAAGGGTCCGAGATCGTCGAGGCCGAGTCCGCGCACGGCGATTTCCAACAGGCGTTCCTCGCTGGCTCCGGCGTCGGCCGCTCCGGCGAAGTAACGGCCCGCGTCCAGCAGGGATCGCAGGGGCAGCAGGCCGATCAGCTCGGACCCGGTCACGCGAACCCCGCGCTTGGCCGCGGCTTGGCGCACCGCCTCGAAGGCGGTGTGCACCGGCGTCGCGGCGAGCGGGGTGAGGTTCGTGGAGTCCTGCGCCCGGCGGTATTCGGGGATGTACCACCCGATCGCCTTCGCGGCGCGCAGCATGCCGGGAATACGTTTTTCTACACCACCGACTTCGCGGACGACCCGGCCCGAGGTCCGTACGTCGCACGCGATCTCATGCGCGAGGTCGCGGGAGGGGGTGTCGAGGTTGACGTTGTACGCGGCGAGAAAATCGCGCGCGCCGATCACGGTGGCGCCACGCCGCGCGTCAAACGCGGCCGGTCCGAAATCGGGCCGCCATTCCAGGCGGAGGATCTTCGCGGCGAGTCCTTCGTACTCGCCGGCGCGAATGTCGGCGAGATTGCGTCGGGCCGGAACCGGCTGGGCGTGCTCGTAGAGGTAGACAGGCAGGTTGAGCTCGCGGCCGACGCGTTCGGCCAGCGCGCGGGCGAGCTCCGCGGCCTCGTCGAGCGTTATCCCACTTACCGGCACCAACGGGCAGACATCGGTCGCCCCGAGCCGCGGGTGCTCGCCGTGATGGCGAGTCATGTCGATCAATTCCCCGGCGCGGCGGATGGCGCGGAACGCGGCCTCGGTCACCGCGGCTGGTACGCCGGCGAAAGTGACTACGGTGCGGTGGGCGCCGTGGCCCGGGTCAACGTGCAGCACCTTCGCGCCTGACACCGCCCTGATCTCAGCGGTTATGGCGCGGATGACTTCCGGATCGCGGCCCTCGCTGAAATTCGGGACGCACTCGAGGATCGGCGTCATGCGCGACCGAGGGAGCGCAGCAGGGTCTCGGCGCAGGCGCGCGCGAACGCGGGATCGTTGATCTCGACGTCGAGTTCGACGACGGGGATGTCGCGCCGCAGCCCGGCCTTCACGGCGGAGAAAAGCGCCTCGTCGGCCGCCTGATCATGAAACGGTTTGCCGGCGGCGCTGATCACGCTGATGGCACGGCGCGGGATCAGGAAAGTGACCGGTGCGGGGTAGCGGTTGAGCTTTTCGGCCAGAATCCGGCCGAGCTCGGCGCATTCCGCGGGCGTGGTGCGCATGAGCGTCACCTGCGCGTTGTGCTGGTAAAAATTTCGACCGGAGAACTTCGTCGGCACGGTCGAAGGCTCGCCGAAGTTCACCATGTCGAGGCAGCCGGGTGTCACGACGGCGGGAATCTTCGCGCGCGCGGTGGCGTCGAGGCGCTCCGGTCCGGCGGTCAGCACGCCGCCGACAAGCTCGTC
>JAURJO010000042.1 GCA_030832235.1 Verrucomicrobiota bacterium | reverse complement strand
CTCGCGACTCGGGATCTGCTGCGTGAACGAAGGTGCGATGCGGCCGGTCAACGTGTAGGTGATGCGGCGCTTCTCGCGCATGGAGAGCGGCGAGCGGCTCTTGAAGTTGATCGTGCCGCCGAGCGAATCGGCGCCCTTGTCCGGCGTGTGGCCCTTGATCAACTCCACCTGCTCGAACATCGCGCCGGTGATGTTGTTCACAAAGATCGACCGCCCCATGCCGCCCTGCCCGGTCATCAGGCCACCGTCCATCGTCACGCCGTTGAGCCCCGAGGTCATGCCACGTACGGTGAAACCGGCCAGATTCCCGCCGGCATCGAGCTCGCCGTAGATGCCGGGCAGGCGGATGGCGACTTCCCCGGCGTTCAGATTCGGGAGGTTTCCGAACGAGTCGGTGGCGGCGATGTTCTTCAGATTCTCCGAATTACGGTACGCGGTGATGGCGGCCGCGTCGCCTTCGCGCTCACCGACGACCTTGAACTGTTCCATCTTGTAGATCCCGGTGGTGAGATCGAAGTCCTGCGTGACGCGCTGGCCGGCGGCGACCGGCACCTGCCGACGCACCGGATCGAGACCGATGTAGGATACCAGCACCTCATGGTTGCCCGCCGGCACGCCGCCCAGCACGTAACGGCCGGTGACATCGGTGAACGCGCTCAGCGCAAGCACCGGGATCTCGACCCGAGCGCCGGACAGCAGATTGCGCGTCGCGGCATTGCTGACGTTGCCGGTGATGACGCCGGTGTCGGCACCGGACGCGGCGGAGATTCCGAGCCCGAGCACAACGGCGACGAGGGAGAAGCGCGAGCGCAGGCCGCGCGGGGTGATGACTGGCTGGTTAGGCATGATTGGGTAAGGGGGTTCAGAAGCGGCCGCTGACACCAACGGTCACGGTGGTACCGGTGAGGTTGTGAGCCTGGAGTTGGTCGGGGATTCCGCGGTAGCGGCGCTGCGGCTCATTGGCGAGGTTATCGAAGTCGCAGGTCAGGCTGAGTGACGGACGCAATTGGTAGGCGAGGCCGAGGTTTTGAATCGTGCGGCTGAACCGGTAGAGGTTCCGCCCGAGGCTCGCTGGCGAATAAGTCTGCAGGTGAGCGCCAGTGTAATTCACCAGGTAGCGCACGCTGAAGGCACGATGCCTCCAGGAAAGACTGACGTTGCCGGTGCGGGGGATGAAGCCCGCCACCTGCCCGGATGCCAGTTGGGTCCGGCCCCCGAAGTCTCCGTGCGTACTCAGGAGCGTGTAGTTCCCTGAAAAGGCGAGGCCGCGCAGGAATCCCGGCAGGAAGGTCAATTGCTGCCGGTAGCCCAACTCCCAACCCTGCACGACCGCGCTTCCAGCATTGGCGGAGGACAGACGCGTGAAGCCGGAATACTCCCCGTTGTAGCCATTGTCGCTCCCGGAGCCGATGGTTCCGGCGATGATTCCGGAGACGATGTAGTCGCGGATCTCCTTATGGAACCAACCGAGGGAAAGATTACCAACCGGTTCGAAGTAATAGTCGAGCGAGGCGTCCCAGTTGCGGGCGGTCTGGGGCAACAGGCCGGGGTTGTTAGTGGTGACAGTCTGGTTCGTCTCGTTGACGCTCTCATTTGGCAGGAGGTTCGTCATCGCGGGGCGGCCGAAGCTGGTGGACCAACTGAGCCGCGCCTTGAGATTCGGCGTGAGATCACGGGTGAGGTGCGCGCTCGGGAAGGCCTTTGTATAGCCGCCCTCCAACTCGCGCCGCGTGCCGGCGTAGTCACGTTGCACCGACCCCACCGGATCGGCCGCCTGCTGGGCGGCCGTGCTGCCGACCCTCGCGCGGACCCAGCCCCAACTCGCGGTGTCCGTGCGCTCGAAGCGCACTCCGCCAAGAAAACCAGTGCCGAACGCGCGACCCTGCGCCATCGCATACGCGGCCGAGACCCGCTCATCGACTCCGCGGGTTCCGGTGAAACGTACCTGTTCCCGATAATAAAGATCCTCCCGCCAGGAGCCGGCGTCGACGGGTTCACGGGCCCGGATGAAGGCGGCGGCCTCCCAGCGCGGCAGACGCAGACCGGACTTGTGTTCAGCGAGGGTGCGAATCGATGGATCCGCCGGCAGACCCGACGCGCCCACATAACTCCATCGGCGCGCCGCGCTTTCGTCGTCCGCCCGCGTTTCCCGCAGCTTGAAGCCGGCTTTGAGCGAAAGTGGCTGCGCGGTCGGCAAGGTGAGGCGGGCGTCGCCGAAGGCCTCCCCCACCCCGATGTTGTTGCCGGTGTTCGCATTCACGAGCCCCGCCGGCGACGGGCGGTAATTGGCCGGGTTGGTGAAGTCGGGGCCTGCGGTCTGGATGAGCCGGGGGTAGAGGTCGGAAGCGGTGCGGTCGAGAATCCAGCCCACGCCGGCCAGCCGGTGCGTGAGTGTGGCGGCCTCGCCACCGTTGCCGGAGTTGATGCGGGTCTGGCTGTAGCGTGCGCCCCAGTCGAGGCGCCACGGTCCGAACGTGTGCTCCGCCCCGGCGTCGATGTGCCGCAGGCGGTTCCAAGTGGTAACCATGCCGGCCGTGATCTCCATGATCGAGGCGGCGACGGGACGGACCTCCGTGATCCGACTCGTGTAGCCGGGAAGAATGCCGGCGGTGCCCGCCGTGCCCACCGTCTGGCTCGTGTAGGCGCGCAGCTCGTGGGTGCGACGGTCCGTGACGTTGGTATCGTTGTAGATCGCGTTAAGGCGGAGCCGGGTGGCCGAAGACAGCCGGTATTCCGCCTTAAGGTTCGCGCTCCATTGCTTACGGTTCGCGTAAAAATCCGTCGTCCGGTAGTCCCAAAGGTAGGCGGGTTCGCGCGTCGTGTTCTCGAAGTCGCGCACCGTGGAAAAGTACGCGATGACGTTTTCGCTGTAGAACAGGTTCAGCGAGACGCCCAAGTTCCTTTCGCCGCCGGGCGCGTCAAAAACCTGCTGGTGGGCGACATTAAGCACCGGATGCGCGCGATGGGACTCACGGGCCGGGATCTGCTCCGTAAAGGAGGGCGCGGTACGCAGATTGAGGCTGTAATTGGTGCGGCGTGGCTCGCGCAGGCTGAGCGGCGAACGGCTCCGAAGGTTCAGGGTGCCGCCGAGGGAGTCCGCTCCCTTGTCCGGGGTGTGCCCCTTGATCAGCTCGATCTGCTCCAGCATCGTGCCGCTGAAATTATTCAGCATCGTGTTCCGCGCCATGCCGCCCTGACCGGTGAGCGGACCGCCGTCGAGGGTCACCGAGTTGAGGCCGGGCCCCATGCCGCGGATGGTGAAGCCGGTGTAGGTGCCGCCATCGTCGGGATTGCCGGCGATGCCCGGAAGCCGGATCGCGACCTCGGCCGCGTTGAGGTTGGGCAGGTTTCCGAATGAATCGGCGGCGACGACATTGCGCACGTTCTCCGCGTTGCGCTGCGCGGTGATCGCCGCGGCGTCGCCCTCGCGTTCACCCACCACCTTGAACTGGTCCATCCGGTAGATCGCGGTGGTGAGCTCGAAGTCCTGATTCACCCGCACGCCCTCGCCGACCACCACGGTCCGGCGAACGGGATCGAGGCCGATGTAGGTCACGAGCATCTCGTGACTCCCGGCCGGCACTCCGCCGAGCGCATAGCGGCCGGTGTCGTCCACCAGCACGGCGAAGGAAAGCGCGGGAATCTCCACGCGCGCCCCCGGCAGCAGTTTTCGCGTGGCGGCGTTGCTCACACCTCCGGAGATCATGCCCGGGGCGGCGATGCAGACGGACGAGAGTCCGAGCGCGAGGAAAAAAACGGTCAGGTGCGGGCGAAAGCAGCGAGAAAGAAACGAGATCGGAACCATCACGATGGGGGGAGAGCTTGGAGTGGTTAGACCCTCTGGATGCCATACCCCATGGACAAGCAATTACGTGACGACTCCACCCGGCCGCCGCATCCCCACCTCCCGGCGCTCCCACCCCTGACGATCATCCGGCATCACGCGCGTGACGTGACAGGCCCGGCACCTGCGGCGCAACTCGAGGGCCGGGTTGCGACGCATGCGAGTGAGACGTCCCTATCTTCGGATT
>JAURJO010000361.1 GCA_030832235.1 Verrucomicrobiota bacterium | reverse complement strand
GAAGGCGGAGTATTTTGATGTGCTGGGAATCGCCATTCCGCAATTTGGCCGGGCCTTGATGTGGGCTTTGCTTGCCCCCTTGGTGCTCAAATTGCGCAAGATGGTGCCATGGTGCAGGGGCGTGAACATGGGGCTTGCCACACAAGGGATGCCGCCAACACGCTAAAAACCGTATGCTGCGACCGTTTGGAACCAACCCTGTGCCTGCTTCAGTCTTGCCCTCGGCCAAGGGTTTGACTCGTCGACAGTGGCTCACAGGTGCGGGGGCGGCGGCCACTCTTTTGGCGACCGGATGTGATCGATTGCGTTTACGGCGCTTCGTGTCCGCGCAAAAGGAGGTCCGGGTGTATATTTTTGAAGGCTACCTGCCGGAGGCCGTGTTGCAGCGTTTTACGCTGCGGACCGGATTTGATATTCACGTGGAGACCTATTCGTCCAACGACGAACTCTACCGCCAACTGAAATCTGGCAGCGTGCAGTGTGATCTCATCCTACCCACCGGTTATATGGCCCAGCAGATGCGCGATACCGGGTTGTTAGTGCCGCTTGACAAGGACAAAATCCCTCACCTGGGACTGGTCGATAGGGCGCTTTGTAATACGCACTATGATTCGGATAACCGACACACGGTGCCTTTTCTCTGGGGCTCGACGGGGATAGGTTACGACAGTGAACGGTTAAGCGGACTGCCGAAGAGTTGGTCCGCTTTGTTCACGCGCCAAGTAGGACCGAACCTGCCGAACGCCTTTGATAATCGCGTTACGGAGGTTAAGGTATCGATGATTGATGAAGCGCGTTTTGTGGTTGGGTGTACGTTGATCTATCTTGGTTTGGATCCCAATACGCGCGACCCGACTAAGATCACCCAGGCGTTTGATCTGCTGAAACAGATTCGAGATCGCATCGATTATTTCGAAGATGCGCAGGAATTGTTGCGCAGCCGCACCGTGGGCCTTGCCATGGCGTACACGGGGGACGTTACCCGGGCGATGCGGGGGTTTACGGCCCAGCCGGAGGCAGGTGGCCCCGCGGTTATGCTGGCCGGTAATAGAGACTTAAGAGTCTCCCTGCCGCAAGAAGGATCCATTGTGTGGCGGGATGTCTTCGCCGTCCCCGCGATGTCAAAAAATTACGAGGGCGCGCATGCTTTGATCAATTTCTTGCTGGATCCGCGGCGGGCGGCGGAAGTGACCAACTTCTCCTGCTTTGCAAATACGGTGACCGGGTCCCAGGCCTATGTTGATCGTTTCGTTCTCAATGGGCCGTCGTATCTCATGCACCCTTCGGGGCGGAATTACCAACTAGACTACTCGGCCGAGAATGATTCATTGCAAGAGCAACTCTGGGAAGAACTTAAAAGGGGCGGGACGGCCTAGGGGCGTCTCGGCGGCAAGGCCGTTTTTGGGGTTCGATTTAGGGGGCGGCGCCGCCGGCTTGGGGATCGCCACTGCGGCCCCCCGCCGAGGATTTTAGCAGGTCGTCGGTGAGTGGGGCGTCGGTGCGGCCGTCGAGGATCAAAGGCATGCCGTCTCTCCCACCTCCAATCACGATGACTTTTGAGTTTGGGGATTTGGCGAGTTCGAGCGTGGCTTGGATGCCCCGGAAGCGAAGGTAGGATTCGGTAATCCCGCCGGCGGTAATAATTTCTTGGAAGGCACGGATACCCTCAGCCTCGATTTTTTTGCGTTGCGCCTCCTTTGTCTCGCTTTCCAGGCGGTAGTCGAACTCCAGCGCCAGTTGTTGGGCGCGCAGTTTCGATTCGATGGATTGTGCGACCGTGGGTGGCAGGCGGACGGCTTTGAGCAAGAGATCGTCCAGGAGAATATAGCGGTCGGCCAGTTGGGCCAGACCCCCTTGTTTAACGGTTTGTACAATAAAGCCTTGAGAGGTGTAGATTTCCTCGGGGCGATATTGACCGAGGATATAGCGAAATTGCGATTGGATTTCGGGTTTAATTATTTTTGTAACGTAATCGACACCGACATTTTTATGTAGCAGGCCGAGATCATCGCGCATGGGTCGATAGCGTATGGAAACCTCCACGGAAACCTCCAAGCCGTCCGAAGAGAGAACGCGAAATTCATCCCCCACCTGCTGCACTCTGGCGTCGTAGATCACCATGCGGTTCCACGGGGCAACGATGCGCAGGCCCTCGTCGTAAGTGCGGTCGACATCGGTGCCCCCCGTCAAAGGGCGGAAGATGACGCCAGCATGACCGGCCTCGATTAGCACAAAGATTCGATTCCAGAAAAACGCCAACAGGAACAAGACGACCAAGGCTATGCTGGTGAGCAGTACTTTGTCCTCGGCCCAAATCTCACGCCAGTTGGCCCGCATGCGCGCTCCCAGACGAGGGCGTTTTGGCCGCATTTTCCCCCGCGGCAGGCGGGTGGGGGCCGCCGAACTATTCGGGGGGGGGGTAGGCGGAGGAGAAAGGGAGGAGTCTTCCATGAATTCGGGGAGAGTCTAGACCCTTATTTAGGACGGGCGAGTACGAAATGGCGGTGGAGAGGCCGAAAATCGTGAAACGACTGGTTTGGTGCTAAGCAATCGCGGCGGATATGACATCAGGAGACCACGCATTCAGCGTGGGGCGCGACCTACCCGAGGGGGGGCTTTCCACGTCGTGACTGTTGCCGGGTTCGGTCGCAGGTCGACGGGCCTTCGGTGGGCATGCCGTCGCGTCCTATCGGAGCGCACCAAGGAGGTCATGGTGGTGCAGCGTCAATGAACAGACGGGCGGGGGGGCACACCTGCCGTTCGCCTTTGGCGTCGAGGTCGGGTTGGGGCTGGCGGCTGATTCGGCGGTCAAGACCAGCCGCGAGGAGGGTCACCTCGTGCAAGTCAGCCCCATCTTGACCAAAACTCCGTAGATTCAGCCAAATTGATCGCGGCATCCGCCCCCGCTGCCGACCGACCCCAACGACTAATTCCTTACTTGAAAATGCGCTCGGTTATGCATCGCGGCATTCTGGAACCGACGAAAAAATTTTGGCGAACGAGAGATTTAATCAACCCTTGACCTTTAAGATCGGCGAGTTACTATTAGGCCTTTTCAAGGTGCAGAGCGATCCTTTATTATGGCAAACCAAACCAAAAACAAATTATTGAAGTCTAAGTTGGCCCACTCGCTTGACGTCGCTCAGGTGGAAACCGATACGAGTTCCGACGCGACGGCAACCGACGGCGAAATCGATACAAATTCCATGGAGTTAATCGGTAATGCGGGCGAAATTCTCGCGATCCAGTCCACCGTTCCCGCCGCCGACCGCATTGTTTTGACCAGTTCGCTGATGGCTGCCGGGGCGGGGGCCATTCCCTTGCCGGGGTGGGATATTGCAGCCATCACGGGCGTGCAATTGAAGATGCTGGCTGACGTGTCGAAGCTCTACGAGGTGCCGTTCACCCAGAATATTGGCAAGTCGGCTATCGGAGCGTTGATAGGCGGTCTGGGGCCCTCCTACTTGGCGCGAGTTTCTTTAGGGGCTGCGGTGAAGGTAATTCCCGGAGTTGGGCAGATTGTCGGTATGGTCGCTCTTCCTGCTTTGGCCGGTGGTTGCACCTATGCGATCGGCAAGGTCTTCATCGCTCACTACGAGTCCGGGGGCACGCTGTTAAGCTTCAAGCCCAAAGAATTTTCGTCCCGTTTTGCCGCTGAAGTTAAGGCCGGTATGGAAAAAATAGCCTCAGTAAAATTATAAAAATTATCACCATGTATCTATCTATTATCCTCTACGTCGCGCTTTGTGCGCTTATCGGTCACCTCGGTCGGGAACGCAAATTCGGTTTCTTGGGTTATACCCTGGCCTCGCTTTTGCTTTCACCAATCATCGGCTTTCTTCTGGTATTGGCCTCGGAGAAAAAGTCCGTCACCCCGGCTGAAGTCGAGCCCCAAGCTTCCTGATAGAGCTGAAAATCAGCTGGTTCGTACCGAAGGTCCCGTGCCTACGGGGTTCTTTCGTTCATACCCGTCCCGGGGCTAATTATCAATCGTATTGCTTGGTGCAACCAAGCTGAAGCCGTGACGATTGTTTTTTGCAACGGGAAGGGCGGGGCGGGTAAGACCACCTTATCAATCTTACTGGGCTGTGCGTTGGTGGACGCCGGTCGTAAGGTAGGGTTGCTTGATCGTGATCCCCAGCAAACTGCAACTCGGTGGGTTAAGGAGACTAAAGCCGGTTTGAGATTGGCTGTCCCGGGGGAGCGCTACGATACCACCATTATTGATACGCCGCCCCGTTTGGAGTCACCAGCGCTCCAAGAGAGTCTCCAGGCGGCAGACCGAGTGATCTTGGTTTCGTCGCCTTCGCCGGCCGATTTGTGGACGTCGCAAGACACGGCGCGATTAATCACTACCCACTATCGGGGGGGGAAATCGGCGGTCTTGTTCAATCAAGTGCAACGGCAAACAACGCTAGCCCGCGAGCTGCCTTTGATTGGAGAGCGGATCTGCTTGCCGGTGCTCTCTCGTCAAGTCGGGCGTCGGCAAGCTTACAAGCATGCCATGTTGCTCGGCTGGTCGGCTTTGGATGCAGCGGCGCGCGAGGAAATTTTGCAGGTCGCGCTGGAAATTATAACTTTCTAGGGTTATCCACCGATGGGGACGCCTCGCTTCCCGCGGTTTGGAGCCTTGGCCAACCTCTCCGCGCTATTGCAGTTCGCTTCTTCCCGTGGCTGATACTCTCCCTGTTTCGATATTGTTCCTCACTTGTCATTTCGTATGTTAACCCCCCTCAATTTTGTGGATCTCCTCGAGCGCCGCGCCGCCCTTAGCGGTGGCCTCCCGGCGGTCCACTTTCTCGCGGAAGGCGAGGGGCAGGTGGATACCTTGGACTACGCGGGACTCGATGCCCGCGCCCGGGCGATCGGGGCGCGATTGCGGGCGGAGGCCGGGGAGGGGGAACGAGTGCTTTTGCTGCACCCTCCGGGACTCGAGTTTGTCGCTTCGTTTTGTGGGTGCCTCTACGGGGGGGTGGTGGCGATCGCCGCCTACCCGCCGCGGAACGCCCGTCACATGCCGCGCATTGAGGCCATCCTGCAGGATGCTCAAGTGCGGGTAATCGTGAGCACGCGCGAGGGTCTCGCCAAGGTCGAGCCGTGGTTGGGCGAGCGCGCGGCGTCGTTTCGCCTGATTGCGAGCGACGATCTCATGCGACCTGATCCGTCGTGGCAGCGCCCGGCGATTCGCCCCGATGCGCTCGCGCTGCTGCAGTATAGTTCTGGCTCCACCGGCCAACCGCAGGGCGTCATGATCACCCATGCCAACATCATGGCGAATGCGGAGATGATTCGGCGCCAGTTTGGATACCACGACCAGTCCACGTTCGTGAGTTGGTTGCCGATTTACCACGATATGGGGTTGATCGGGAACCTGCTCCAGCCGCTCTACCTCGGAACCTCCACGGTGCTGATGCCGCCGGCCGCGTTTTTGCAGAAACCGGTGCGCTGGTTGGCCGCGATAAGCCATCATCGGGCGCGGACCACAGGTGCGCCAAATTTCGCATTCGATCTGTGTGCGCGGGTGGTCACCGCCGAACAAAAGGCCAACCTCGATCTGAGTTGCCTGGAGTTGATCTACAATGGCTCGGAGCCAATCGATGCGCGGGCCTTTGAGCGTTTTGCCGATGCTTTCGCCGGCTGTGGGTTGCGCCGCACGTCGTTGTTCGCGTGTTACGGGATGGCAGAAACCACACTGTTGGCAACGGGAGGGAAGGCAGGCGACGGGTATCGGGCGCTGCGAGTCGATCCGTCCGCCTTGGGTCGGAACGAAGCCGTCGAAGTCGTCGCCGGGCGCACCGATGGTCTTACCGTCGTGAGCTGCGGACAATCGGTGGCAGGGCAGGAACTCGCCATCGTGGACCCGGTTACCCGGCAGCCCTGTGCGGCGGCCACGGTCGGTGAGATCTGGCTACGCGGCGCTCACGTTTCGCCAGGTTACTGGGGCCAGCCGGAGCGCACGGCCGAGAGCATGGACGGGCGCCAGGCCGATGGCTCCGGATCGTGGCTGCGCACGGGCGACTTGGGCTTTTTGAAGGACAACGAGCTCTACGTGACCGGACGCATCAAGGACGTCATCATCGTGCGCGGGAAGAATCACTACCCGCAGGACATCGAGCGCACGGCGGAGTTGAGTCATCCGTCCCTCCAGCCGGGGTCGTGCGCGGCCTTTGCGCTCCGGATCGATGGGGTCGAGCAAATCGGGATCGCCGCCGAGGTCCGGCGCACCGAGCTGCGCACGCTCGACGGCCCCGCGGTGGTCTCCGCCATCCGGCGCGCCGTGCTCGAAAGCCACGAACTTTCCGTCTTCGCCGTCACCCTGCTCAAACCCGTGACTTTGCCCAAAACTTCCAGCGGAAAGCTGCAACGCTTCGCCGCCCGCGCCGGGTGGGAATCCGGCACGCTCGAAAGTGTTTACGCCGACCGCGAGCCGCCCGGCTCCGCTCCGCTCGGCTCCCCCGCGCCCGCCGCGCCGACGTCGCCAGCCGACGTCGCGCCGGCCGCCCCCGGGCTGGGGCGGCTCGGCGGCGAGCCGGAGCGCAGCCGTCGTCGCGCCGATGAGATGATTGCTTGGATCCGCGATTACGCGGAACAACGCGTCAACTCATACCTCATCGACGAGCGGCGCTGTATCCCGCCGCACATCGTGCTCGATTTCGGGAATAACGGTCTGCTGGGCCTCGAGGTGCCCGAGGAGCTCGGGGGTGCCGGTCTCACGACCGAGGACACGTTGCGCGTCGGCGTGCAACTCGGCGCGGTCGATGTCAACTTGTCGTCCTTCGTCGGCGTCCACAACGCCTTGGGTCTGCGCACCTTGTTGCGCCATGGCAGTGAGCGGATGCGGCGCGAGGTGGTTCCACCGATCGCCCAGGGCAGGGAACTGATCGCGTTTGCCTTCACGGAACCCGCCGCCGGGTCGAATCCGCGGGCCATCACCGCCACCGCCACGCCCGATGGCGCGGGCGGATGGCTCCTGCATGGCAGCAAACGCTGGATCGGCACGGGCGCTTGGTCCGGGTGGATCGTCGCGGCCGCTCATTTGCTCGACGAGTCCGGCCGCGATCGCGGCATCACCACGTTCCTGCTCCGCCAGGGTTCCCCCGGGCTGCGCATGGGGGCCGAAGAGATGACCATGGGCATGCGGGGGATGATCCAAAACACCGTGCACCTCGAGGGCATGCGGGTCGGGCTCGAGGATATGATCGGGTCGTTGGGGTCCGGCATGGATGTGGCCCAGGACACGATGAAGTTTGGTCGCCTCTTTATCGCCACCGTCAGCCTCGGGACCATGCAGCGCTGCGTGCAATTGATGCTGCGCTACGCCAGCCGTCGCACGATCTCCACCGGCCGTCTGGCCGAGAATCTCATCACGCGCGAACGCCTCACGGAACATATCGTGCGCATCGCCGCGCTGCGGTCGTTCATCACGCAGTTTGGTCGTTGGTATGACGCGGGGCTCGATGTGCCGGAGGAGTTTTTCGCCCTCGTGAAATACGCGGGCCCGGAGTCGCTCGGCCTCGCCGTCGACCACTTGCTGCAGATGCTCGGGGGCCGGGGCTATATCGAGACGAATCTCGTGCCGCAGTTCTACCGCGACGCCCGGCTGGTGCGGATTTTTGAGGGACCGACCGAGACGATGATCATGTTCCTCGGTTCGCGCATCGCCAGTCAGAGCCGGCCGCTGCAGGATTTCCTGCGCGAGCGGCTCGGTGCGCCGGAGATTGCCGACCTTGTTTTCGCGGCGGCCGACACCGCCAAGCAGCATCATCTCGTGAGGGGCACCGAGGTCGAGCAGGCGCTCGGCGTCCAGCGGGTTTCGCGCTTGCTGGGCGAGTTTGGTCTTTGGGCGCTCTGGCTCGCGATCGTGGAGCATGACACGACGGGCGACGATCCTGAGCTCCCCCGGGCGCGGGTATGGCTGCGTCGCCTCATGGCCGAGACGCATGAGCGGCTCTCCCAGCCGATTGCGGACCTCGAGTTGCCGCTCAACTCCACGGAGATTCTGGCCGCCGGCGCCCGGCACCGTGCGGCCATTGGCGACATCGAGCCGCGTGCCGCCGGCGTCGAGTTTGAACTCGATCCGCTGCTGCGCCGCGCCGACCACGTCGCCCCGAAGGCAACGGCCGCGCCGGTGCCCGCCGCGACGGTCGTCATTCCGACCGCGCCGGCACCGGCGTCCTCGTCGTCCTCCGCGCCGACCGCCCCCAATCCGGCGGAAGCGCCAAGCGACACCCGCGCGCAAGTCGCGAAAATTGAAACCTGGCTGTGTGAATGGATCGGCGGTCGCCTGCAGCTGGCGGTCGACAAGATCGATCCGCTTAAGCCGTTCTCCGACTTCGGCATCGACTCGCTCACCGCGGTCGAGTTGTCCGCCGGGCTCGGCGAATGGCTCGGGCGCGACCTCCCGACCACGCTGACGTGGGACTACCCGAACATCCGCATGTTAGCCACGAACGTGGCCGCGCCGGGCGCGATCAAGGCTCCGAGTGCCGTCGCGGGCCCGGCCCCGTCACCGGCCCCGTCGTCGTCGTTCGGCTCGGTGGCGTCGGTCAAAGTGTCTTACGCGCCTGCGAGGGACCCGGTCGCGGCTCCCTCGGCCGGGTCAGCCGTCCCCGTCTCGCCCGCCGCCGCGAGGGTTGGTGCTACGCAACTGGAAGCGATGTCCGAGGAGGATCTCGCCGCCCTGCTCGCCGAAGAGCTGAGGTCCCTCCGTGGACCGGTTAAGCGATCATGAGCGGCCCGTCGGAGATGGATTCGCTCTTGCGCGAAGCTTATGGTCAGATTCGGGCGCTGCGCGACCAGCTGACCGAGCACACCGCGCCGATCGCGATCATCGGTGCCGGCTGTCGCTTTCCCGCGGGCGTCTCCGACCTCGCGTCTTTGGCCCGCGTGCTCCGCGCCGGCACCGATGCGGTCGGTCGCGTGCCGCCGGATCGTTGGGATGCCGAGGCATTTTATGACGCCGATTCCGACGCGCCCGGAAAGATGCACACGCGCGAGGCAGCCTGCCTGGAGGGCATTGATCAATTTGACGCCGACTTCTTTGGCATCACGCCGCGGGAGGCCGAGCACCTCGATCCGCAGCAACGCCTGCTTCTCGAGGTCGCCTGGTCGGCCTTGGAAGACGCGGCGATTCCGCTTGATCGGTTGCGCGGCAGTCGCACCGGGGTCTTCACGGGGCTGATGTACAGCGACTACGTCGTACGTGCGCTGCGGGAACGCGGGCTCGACGGCATCGGAGCCTATTTGGGCACCGGCGGCACGTTCAGCGCCACCGCCGGGCGGCTCTCTTATGTGTTGGGTCTCCAGGGGCCCACGATGGCGGTTGATACGGCTTGTTCGTCGTCGCTGGTCTCCGTGCATCTCGCGTGTCAGGCGTTGCGCCAGGGCGAGTGCGATCTCGCCCTCGCGGGCGGCGTCAACGCGCTGCTGACCCCGGAGCCGAGTATCAACTTGACCAAGGCGCGGATGATATCGCCGCAGGGGCGTTGCCGCACCTTCGACGCTGCGGCGGATGGCTACGTGCGCGGCGAGGGTTGTGGATTGGTGGTGCTCAAGACCTTGGCGCGCGCGCTGGCGGACGGTGATCGGGTGCTCGGGGTGATTCGAGGGTCGGCGGTCAATCATGATGGGCGCAGCAGCGGAATCACCGCCCCGAACCGTCTCGCGCAGCAGGCCCTGATCGAGGCGGCGCTGGCCACCGCCGGGGCGTCCCCGGCCGATATCGGCTACGTGGAGTGCCATGGCACCGCGACGCCGCTGGGCGATCCGATCGAGGTCGCGGCGTTGCGGGAGGTGTTGCTACCGGGCCGTGACTCGCAGCGCCCGCTCGCGATCGGGTCGGTGAAGACGAACTTCGGTCACCTCGAAGGAGCGGCCGGAATCTGCGGACTGCTCAAGGCCTTGCTGGTGGTTCGGGGTGCCGAGGTTTTCCCGCACCTGCATCTGCAAACGCTGAATCCCCGCATCCGGCTTGATGATGCGGCGTTGCTCCGCATCCCGACGACGGCCGGTCCGTGGTTCACCGCGGGCGGTCCGCGGCTCGCGGGCGTGAGTTCGTTCGGTTTTGTGGGCACCAACGCACACGTCATCCTCGAGGCGCCGCCGGTCGAGGGGTTAGCCGCGACAACTCCTACTGCGCGGTCGCCGCAGGTGCTGACGCTGTCCGGGGCCACGCCGGAGGCGCTCGACGCCGTCGTGGTGCGACAGGCGGAGTGGTTCGCGGCCAACCCGCACGCGGATTTCGCTTCGGTCGCACGCACGCTCAACACCGGCCGCCTGCACCAGGGGCATCGGCTG
Source organism: Verrucomicrobiota bacterium (assembly GCA_030832235.1). Classification (GTDB taxonomy): domain Bacteria; phylum Verrucomicrobiota; class Verrucomicrobiia; order Opitutales; family Opitutaceae; genus ER46. Next base: position 32,768 of record JAURJO010000361.1, on the reverse strand, counting down.
GCGGTCGTGGCGGGGGATGGGGCGGAAGCGTTGCGGGCTTTGCGCGCGGGTTCCGGCGCTCAGCTCGTGCGCGGCGAAGTGCGATTCAATCGGGTGCCGCGGCTCGCGTTCCTGTTCACCGGGCAAGGTGCGCAGCAGCCGGGCATGGGTCTGGCCTTGGCCGCGACGGAGCCGGTTTTCCGTGCCGCGCTGGAGCGCTGCGATGCGCTGCTGCGCCCGTATCTGCTGCGACCTTTGCTCGAGTTGCTGGCGACCGTTTCGTCCGGGGAGCTCAGCGCGACAGGGCTCGCGCAGCCGACGTTATTATCTGTCGAGTATGCGTTGCTGGAGTTGTGGCGGGATCGGGGGGTGCAACCGGACTTTTTGCTGGGTCACAGTCTCGGTGAATACGGGGCGGCCGTGGCGGCGGGCATCTTCAGTCTGGAGGATGCGCTCACTTTGGTCCGCGTGCGTGGGCAACTCATGCAGGCCCTGCCCGCCGGCGGTGGCATGGCGGCGGTTTTGGCCGACGAAGAGCGGGTGCGGCGTGTTCTGGCGGAGTCGGCGACCGGCCTGGCCGTCGCGGGGTGTAATGCTCCGGCGGAGACGGTGATCTCGGGACCGCTCGCGGCGCTGGAGTCGGCGCTGGCGACGTGTGCGCGCGACGGTCTCACCGCGCAGCGTTTGGAGGTATCGCACGCGTTTCACTCGGAGTTGATGCGGCCGATGCTCGACGCGTTTGGCGCCGCGCTGGCGCGGGTGACGTTCCATCCGGCGACGGTGCCGATCATCAGTAACGTGACGGGCGAGGTGGATGCGGCGGGTATGATGTCGCAGCCGGAGTATTGGCTGCGGCAGATTATGTCGCCGGTGCGCTACGCGCCCGGCGTGCGCGCGTTGGCGGCGGCGGGCGTGGATCTTGCCTTGGAGCTGGGGCCCCGCCCGGTGCTGACCCGTCTTGCGACCAAGACGCTACCCGACGGCGGTGTCACCTGGCTCTCCAGTTTCGACGGTGGCCCCGATGAGCCGGGCGCGGTGGCGCGGGCGGCGGCGGCGCTGCACGTGCGGGGGGTCGGGCTCGATTGGCACGCGGTCCAAGCGCCCCGCGGGGGACGTCGCATCGGCCTGCCAGGTTATCCTTTCCAGCGGCGGCGGTATTGGTTGCCGGAGCCGACGCCGGGCGCCCTTGCCAGCGAGCGCGTCACCGCACCGCCTGCGGCGGTGCGACCGACTCGGCCGGCGTTCTCGGTGATGTTCTTTGCGGCGACGCCGGAGGCGGGCGAGACGGACAAGTATCGCCTCGTCATCGAAGCGGCGCGCTTTGCCGATCGGGCGGGCTTTGATTCGGTGTGGGTGCCGGAGCGGCATTTTACCGAAATGGGCGGGCTGTACCCGAACCCGGCGGTGCTGCAGGCCGCGCTGGCGCGCGAGACGAGCCGGATCCAGCTGCGCGCCGGCAGCGTGGTGGCGTCGTTGCACCATCCGATGCGCATCGCGGAGGAGTGGTCGATGGTGGACAACCTTTCCGGCGGGCGGGTGGGGATCTCGCTGGCGTCGGGCTGGAACCCGGACGATTTCGCGTTTTTCCCCGAGCGTTACGCGGAGCGGCATGCGCGCCTGTATGCGACCCTTGACACGGTGCGCCGCCTCTGGCGCGGCGAAGCCATCGAGCTCACCAACGGCGTGGGGCAACCCGCGACCGTGCGCCTGCGGCCCGGGCCGCGGCAGCGCGAGTTGCCGGTGTGGCTCACGGCGGCGGGCAACCCCGAGTCCTTCCGTCGGGCGGGCGAGGCCGGCGCGAATCTCCTCACGCACCTGCTCGATCAGGATCCGGCGGAGCTGGCGGTGAAGATCCGGATTTACCGCGAGGCGCGCGCGGCGGCCGGCCACGACGCGGCGGCGGGGCGCGTCACGGTGATGGTCCACACCTTCATCGGCCACGATCTCGCGGCGACCCGCGAGCGCGTGCGCGGGCCCTTCTGCGCCTACCTCAAGGCGAGCCGGCAACTCCTTGCCGGACTCGCGCACAGCCGTAGTCGCGTGGTGGACGTGAACGCCCTGTCGGAACGCGATCTGGACGATTTGGTGGGCTTTCTTTTCGAGCGATTCGCGGGAACGCGCGCGTTGATCGGCACGCCGGAGAGTTGTGCCCCGCTCGTCGAAACGCTCGTGGCGGCGGGGGTGGATGAGATCGCGAGTCTGTTGGATTTTGGTCAACCGACCGACGATGTGCTCGGCGGCTTGCCCGCGCTCGCCCAACTGCGCGAACGCTTTGTCGTCGGCGATCCCGTCGCGGCCGATTCCGTATCCATACCGGGAATACAAGAGGTGGCGCCCGCGGTGGCGGTGCCGCAGGATGATCTTTACGAGGTGGCGTGGCGCGCGCAGCCGGCGCCCACCGCCCCGGCCGAGGCGCCGGCGCGTTGGGTGTTGCTCACGCCGGCGGGGGCCGTGCCGGACGCGTTGGTGGCGCAATTGGGTCGCCTGCGGGCAGCCGTGGTTGCCGTGCCGGAAGGCGCGGTGGAGTGGATGTCGTTGCTCGCCCCGGCGCTGGGCGGGTCGCCTGGCGCGGTGCGGGTGGTCTGGCTCGAACCCGTCGCGGGGCAAGGTGACGCCGCCGCCGGTTGGTTGGAGCGCGCGCGGTCGCTCGTGCAGGCGCTGCTGGCGCTCGCGCCGCAGGCGCGGTTGAGCACGGTGACCCGGGGGGCGGTGGCGGTCGCGGGCAACGCGCCGGTGCTGGCCCAGGCGCCGTTGTGGGCCTTTCTGCGTGTGCTCGCCCAGGAACAACCCGCGCTCTGGGGCGGACTGTATGATCTGGATCCGGGGCAGCCGATCGAGCGCGGGTGGTGGGCGCTCGCCGCCGAATTGGGCGCGCAGACCACGGAAGACAAGGTCGCGTGGCGAGGCGCGGAACGTTACGTCGAACGGCTCGCGCGGATGCCCGGGCCGGTCGCGGCGGGCAACTGGGCGGTGCGGGCGGACGCGGGTTATGTGATCTCGGGCGGCTTGGGCGGTCTCGGTCTGGCGATGGCGGGTTGGCTCGCGGAGCGCGGGGCGCGGCATCTGTGCTTGTTGGGGCGCTCGGCACCGAGCGCGGCGGCGCGGGCGCAGTTGGACGAGCTCGGGCGGCGCGGGGTCACGGTGAAAATCGCGGCGGTGGACGTGGCCGATGAGGCGGGACTGCGCCGCGAGTTGGACGCGTGGCGGCTCGACGGCGCCCCGGCGGTGCGCGGCGTGGTCCATGCGGCCGGGGTGTGGCGGGACCTGCCGATGGGGCAGATGTCGGCCGAGGACCTCGCGACGGTGCTCGCGCCGAAGGTGGCCGGGACGCTCGCGCTGGAGCGCTGCGTGGGTGCGGATCTCGATTTTTTCCTTTCATGCTCCAGCCTCTCGGCGGTGTTGCCCGCGCACGGGCAGGCCAATTATGCGGCGGGCAACGCGTTTCTCGACGCGCACGCCCAGTGGCGACGCGCGCAAGGTCGTCCAGGGTTGAGCATCAACTGGGGGCCGTGGTCGGGCATCGGTTTTGGTGCGAGTGACCATGGTCGTCGCGCGCACGAGCGACTGGAGTCTTTCGGGTTGCGGCGCATCGCGCCGGCGCCGGCGCTGGCGGCGCTCGGGGCGTTGCTGGCGCGGGGGGGCGCGCAGGCCGCGGTGGTGACGGTCGATTGGGCGTTGCTCGCCCGCGTCGATGCGCCGCTCGCGCGCACCGCGTTGCTGACGGAGGTGGCCGGTCCGCTGGTCGCGCCGGTCACCAGCGCCGAACCGCTCGCGGGCATGGGCCAACGCGTCGCGGCGGCGACGCCGGCGGAGCAGCCGGCGCTCGTGCGCGCGGGCGTGGCGGAAATCATCGCGCGCGTGTTTCGCCGCCCGGTGGCGGAGCTGCGGCGCGACGAGCCTTTGCCCAATCTCGGCCTCGACTCGCTCATGGCGGTGGAGATCAAGAACCGCATCCGCGCCGAGTTCGGTCTCGACGTGCCGCTGGCGCGTTTCCTCGAAGGATCGACGGTGGAAGGACTCGCGGAGTTTACGGCCGGGGCGTGGACGGAGGGCGCGGCGGACCGGGCGACGGGCGGGGATGCGGCGCCCGCCACGGAGGAGTTTACGGTATGACGCTGACGGAACTCCGCCTGGCCTGTGCCCGCGCGGGAATACGCGTGTGGGCCGAGCCGGGGCAACTGCGCGTGAAGGCGCCGGCGGGCGCGGTCACAGCGGAGATCCGCGCGGCCTTGGCGGCGCGCAAGCAGGAGCTGCTCGCGTTGTTGGCCGCGCCGCACGGGGAGTTTTCCCTGCTGTCGTCGTCGCAACGCAGCCTCTGGCTGCTGCATCAGGCGGATCCCGAGACCTTGCCAGCCTACACAGTGCGGGCCGCCCGGCGGCTGCGGGGGCGGCTGCACCGCGATCACTTCGAGGCGGCGCTGCGGGTCCTCGTCGCGCGCCACGATCCGCTGCGGACCGCGTTTGACCACCACGAGGGAGAACCTTGGCAACAGGTGCTGCCCGCCGTTCCCGTCGCCCTCGGCGAGCACGACGTCTCTGCGCTGCCGCCGGCGGAGCGCGAAGCGGCGTGGCGCGCGTTGCTCGCGGAGGAAGGCCGCCGCGCGTTTGATGTCACCGCCGCGCCGCTCTTCACCGTTCATCTCGTGGCCCTCGCGCCCGAGGAGCACGTGCTGCTGCTCAACGCCCACCACTTGATCGCCGACGCCTGGTCGGCGGGACTGCTCCTGCGGGAGTGGGCGGAGCTTTACGCAGAACTCGTGGCGGGCGGCGTGCCGGCGGCGGATCTGCCCGCGTATCGGTTTGACGACTACGTGATGGCCCGCCGACAAGCCGAGTCGGGTCCGGCGGCGGAACGTTCCCTGGCGCATTGGCGAACCCATCTGGCCGGGCTGCGTCCGCTGACGTGGCCCCGGGCGGAGCCGCCGCCGGTGGCGTCGTCGCGTTACGCCGGGCGTTCGGTGGATTTTGTCGTCGCGCCCGCCACGGAGCAGCCGTTGCGCGCGCTGGCCCGGGCGGAGGGGGCAACCCTGTTCCATGTCCTCGTGGCGGCGTATGCCGTTTGGCTCCAGCGCCTCTCCGGGCAAGACGACTTTGGCCTGGGCACCACGTTGGCCGGGCGCGATGGCATGGCGACCGAGTCGCTCGTCGGCTACTTCGTCAACCTGGTGGTCCTGCGTCCGGCCCTGGGCGACCAGCCGAGTTTCCGCGAACTGGTCCGGCGCATGCGGCGCGAGACGCTGACTGCGTTTGAGCACCAGGCGACACCCTTTGACCGCATCGTGCAGGAGCTGCGCCTGCCGCGGGAGGTGGAGAATTCACCGCTCCTGCAGGCGCTTTTTCTCTACCTGCAGACCGCGCGAGACGAGGCCAGCTTCCCTGGACTGCGCGCGGAGCCGATCGCCGTGCCAAGCGAGACCGCGAAGTATGCGGTGAGCCTCCAGGTGGAAGATCACGGTGACCGTTTGACCGGGATCGTGGAGTATCGCGTGGGGCTTTTCGCGCCGGAGATGATGACCCGCTTCCTCGGGGTGTGGGCGACGTTGTTGGCGGAATTGGCCGAGGCGCCGGATCGGCCCATCACGCAAGCGGCGACCCTGGGCGGCGAGGCGCGCGAGGCGGTGTTGGCGCAGAGCCGCGGGCCGACCCGGGCGCGGGTGGACGAGGACGGAATCGCGGCGGCGTTTCAGGCGCAGGTGGCGCGCACGCCGACCGGGGTGGCGCTGGTTTACGAGGACCGCGAGCTCACCTATGCGGAGTTGGACGGGGCTTCGGAGCAGGTGGCGCAGCGCCTGCGGTTGATGGGTGTGGGTCCTGAGGGTCGCGTCGGCGTGTTGCTCGAGCGCGGAGTGGAAATGCTGGCGACTCTCCTCGGGGTGCTGAAGGCCGGGGGCGCTTATGTGCCGATGGATCCGACCTACCCGGCGGATCGTTTGCGGCATATGGTGGAGGACGCGCAACCGCTGCTCGTGGTGACGCGGCGCGCGTTGGAGGCGATGTTGCCGGCGGATGGCCCGGCGCGGTTGCTGGTGGATGATGGGGCGCTCGATACGCCGGGCACGATCAGGCCGGCGACAGCGCGGGCGGAGCAGCCGGCGTATGTGATCTACACCTCGGGCTCCACCGGGAAACCGAAGGGCGTGGTTGTGACGCATGGCAACGCGACCAACTTTTTTGTCGGCATGGATGCACAGCTCGGGCGCGGGCCCGGCGTCTGGCTCGCGCTCACGAGCATCTCGTTCGACATCTCGGTGCTGGAACTTTTCTGGACGCTCGCGCGTGGTTTTAAGGTGGTGTTGCAGAGTGACGAGGCGGACCTCGGCGTGAGGACTTCGCCACTGCGGCGTTCGTTGGCGGAGCAGTTTGCGCGGCATCGGCCGACGCATTTTCAAGCCACGCCCTCGCGCCTCAAGATGCTGCTCCTCGATCCGGCGTTGCGGTCGGGGCTGGCGCGGCTCGAGGTGCTGATCGCGGGCGGCGAAGCCTTGCCGCCGCCGCTGGCGCGCGAGCTGCGGGCGGAGTCGGGCGCCCGGCTCCACAATCTTTACGGCCCGACGGAGACCACGGTGTGGTCAACGGGCCACGCGCTGGCCCCGGGTGATGACGTTGTACTCATCGGCGGGGCGCTGGTGAACCAGACCGCCTACGTGCTCGACGCCGCCTTGCAACCGGTGCCGAACGGCGTGGCGGGAGAACTTTATCTCGGGGGCGACGGCGTCACGCGCGGTTATCTGGGCCGGCCGGAACTGACCGCCGAACGCTTCTTGCCGGACCCCTTTGCGGCGCAACCTGGGGGGCGGATGTATCGCACGGGTGATCTGGCGCGGTGGCGTGGGCCGGGGCGGCTGGAATGTCTCGGGCGCGTGGATCAGCAGGTGAAGATTCTCGGGCATCGCATCGAGCCGGGAGAAATCGAAGCGGTCCTCGCTTCCCATCCGGAGGTGGGCGCGGCGGCGGTCATCGCGCCGACGGGGCCCGACGGCGAGCCACGTTTGGTGGCGTATTTCGTGCCGCGCGGCACGGACGCGGCGGCGGCACCGCGCCCGGAGGCCTTGCGCGCGTGGTTGCGGGAACGCCTACCGGCCTACCTCGTGCCGGCGATTTACGTGTCGCTCGCGGCGATGCCGCAGACCCCGAACGGCAAGATCGACCGCCGGGCGCTGCCGGCGCCCGGGGCGGAGGCGATGCCCGCGGGTCCGGGCGAGGCCCCTCGCACCCTGCTGGAGGCGCACGTGGCGGCGTCGTGGCGCGAAGTGCTGCAGCGTCCCCAGGTGGGCAGGGACGAGAACTTTTTTGAGATCGGCGGACACTCGTTGCTCGCGATGCAGTTGAGCGCGCGCCTGCGCGCCGCCCTCGGCGTCGATCTCACGCTGCGCGCGATTTTCGAGGGACCCACCGTGGCGGCGATGGCGGCTCGGGTCGCGCTGCTGGCGGAGACCGAGGCGGCGAACGCGCCGCTGCCCGCGCGTGAGCCCGGCCTCGTGGCGCTCTCGCTCGGCCAGCGCCGCCTCTGGTTTATCGAGCAGTTGGAGCCCGGCCGTGCGACCTATCACGTGCCCGGCGCGCTTCGTCTGCGCGGGGCGTGTGTGGTCGCGGCGCTGGAGCAGAGTTTCACCGACCTCGTGCGGCGGCATGAGGCCTTGCGCACCCGTTTCCCGGTGAGCGACGGGGAGCCGTTGCAAGACATCCTGCCGGCGGAAAGCGTCCACTTCACCCTGCCACGGGACGACCTGCGTCGGCTGCCGGCGAGCGAACGGGAAGAGCGGGCGCGGGCGCTGGCCGACGAGACGGCGGTGGCGGCCTTCGACCTCGCAACGGGACCGTTGATCCGCGCGCGCCTGATTCAACTGGCGGATGACGATCACCTGCTCGTGGTCGTGATCCACCACATCGTGTCCGATGGCTGGACGATCAACCTGATCACCCGCGAGCTGACGGCGTGTTATGGTGCGCGAGTCGCGGGCGAGGAGCCGGGCTTGACGCCGTTGACCTCACATTACGCGGATTTCGCGGCGTGGCAGGGGCGGCAGCACTCGGCGACACGACTCGAGCAGTCGCTCGATTTCTGGCGCGCGCATCTGGCGGGCGGCGTGGCGGCGGAAATCCCGGTGGATCGCGCGCGTCCGCGCGTGCTCGACGGGGTAGGGCGCGAGTATCGTTGTGGGTGGTCGGCGGAGTTGACCGCCGGCTTGTACCGACTGGCCCAACGGGAAGGCGTGACGCTCTACATGGCGCTGGTGGCGGGCTACGCGGCGGTGCTGGCCCGGCATGCGCGCCAGGACGACCTGGTGATTGGAGCCTCGGTGGCGAACCGACCGCGGCCGGAGTTCGAAGCGATGGCGGGTTTTTTTGTGAACCTGCTGCCGGTGCGAGTCGATCTGCAGGGTGACCCGACCTTCGGCACGCTGATGGCGCGGGTGAAGCAGTCGTGTCTCGCGGGCTACGCCCACCAGGATACGCCGTTTGAGTCGTTGATCGATGCGCTGGCGCCGGTGCGCGACCTGAGTCGGACCCCGATTTTCCAAACGCTGTTCGTGCTCTTGAACGCTCCGCCGGCGTCGGCGCGATTGGCCGGGCTCGAGATCACCCCGGTGCCGTTGGCCAACCGCACGGCGAAGTTCGACGTGACCCTGCTCGCGGAGGAGGTGGCGGGCGAGTTGCGCTGGATCGCGGAGTATCGCACGGAGCTTTACCACGAGGACACGTTGCGGCGCTTGCTGGGGCACTTGCGCATTTTGCTCACGGCGGCGGTCGCGCGACCCGGGGCGCGGTTGTCGGAGCTGCCGCTGCTCGCCGCGGACGAGGTCGCCGCGCAAACGGCGTGGACTCGGTCGGAACGTGCCTTCGCGGCCGCGCCGTGGATTCACGAGCAACCGCGCACAATGCCGCCGACGGCCCTGGCTTTGGTGTCCAGCGCCGGCACGTTGACCTACGCGGAGTTTAACCGTCGGGCCGATGCGTTGGCGGCCTGCTTGCAGGCGCGGGGCGTGGGGCCGGAATCGCTGGTGGCGGTCTGTCTCGAACGTTCACCGGAACTCGTGCTGGCGCTGCATGCGGTGCTGCGGGCGGGCGGCGCCTACGTGCCCCTGGACCCGGCGTATCCGGCGGAGCGCTTGGCGTTCATGCTGGCCGATGCGGCGCCCGTGCTGGTCATCACGACGGATGCACTCGCGGCGCGCCTCGGCGTGGCGCCGGAGCGGGTGTTGCGGATGGAGGAGACCCTGTTTGCGGCGGTGGAGCCGGGGCTGCGCGTGCCGACCCTCGCCGGTTTGGGGGCGGCCTACATGATTTATACGTCGGGCTCGACAGGGCGGCCGAAAGGCGCGGTGAACACGCATGCGGCGATCCTCAATCGCCTGCAGTGGATGCAAGCGGCGTTGCCCCTCACGGCCGACGACCGGGTGTTGCAGAAGACGCCCTACAGCTTCGACGTTTCGGTGTGGGAGTTTTTCTGGCCGCTCATGACGGGGGCGACTTTGGTCGTCGCGGATCCGGGCGTGCACCAAGATCCCGCGCGGTTGATCGAGGTGATCGCCGCGGAGCGCATCACGACCTTGCATTTTGTGCCGTCGATGTTGCGGGCGTGGCTGGAGACGCCGGGGGTGGAGCGCTGTTTCTCGGTGCGGCAGATCGTGTGTTCGGGCGAGGAGTTGCCGCGCGACCTGGTGGTCATGACGCAGGAGAAATTGCCCGCGGTGGTGGTGCACAATCTGTATGGCCCGACCGAGGCGGCGGTGGACGTGAGCTGGCATGCCTGCCGCCGGGGCGAGACCGGTCCGGTGCCGATTGGCGGGCCCATCGCGAACGTCGAGCTGCACGTGCTCGATGAGCGGTTGCGTCCCGTGCCGGTCGGGGTGCCGGGCGAAATCTATCTGGGCGGGGTGGGCTTGGGGCGCGGCTACCACGGGCAACCGGCGCTCACCGCCGAACGCTGGGTGCCGGATCCGACGCCGCGTGTGCCCGGAGCCAGACTCTATCGGACGGGCGACCTCGGGCGTTGGCGGCCGGAGGGTGAGATCGAATACCTCGGGCGCATCGATTTTCAGGTCAAGCTGCGTGGCCAGCGCATCGAACTCGGCGAGATCGAGGCGGCGCTGCGTGATCAGGCGGGCGTGGCGGACGCGGTCTGCGCGCTGCGCGAGGAGGCGCCGGCGGGCGCCCGGATCGTGGCCTATGTGGTCGCGCGGGGGGCGGCGCCCAGCTCCGCGACATTGCGCGCCGGTCTGACGGAGCGTCTGCCGGACTACATGGTCCCGACCGCGTGGGTGTTCCTTGAGGCCTTGCCGCTTTCGCCGGCGGGCAAGGTGGATCGCCGCGCCCTGCCGGCGCCGCAAATCGAGCGGACGGTGGAGCGGGTGGCGCCGCGCGATGGCGATGAACAGCTGGTGCTGGCGATCTGGCGCGAGGTGCTCGGCCGGGATGATCTGGGGATGACGGATGACTTTTTTGAAGCGGGCGGACACTCGCTCGTGGCCACGCGGGTGATGACTCGCCTACGGGAGCGCGCGGGCGTGACTCTGCCGCTGCGCGTCTTGTTTGAACACCCGACGGCGGAGGCCTTGGCGGCGGCGCTGCGGACCGAGCGGGCGCGGGGCGCGGCGCCGGTGCCGGCGGGGACGCTGCGTCGGGCGAGTCGCGAGCGTCGCGCGGTGGCCATCGGCGCCGATGGCGAGATCGCGGGTGAAGCGTCAGTGACCGGAGGGAAGCGGGGATGAACGCCTACGTCGCCCCGATCTCTCCCGCGCAGCGTCGGCTGTGGTTTCTCGACCGCTTGGAGCCGGGCAACGCGGTTTATCACATGCCGGTCGCGGTGCGGCTGCGGGGCGGTCTCGATGTCGCGGCCCTCGCGGAAGTGTTGCACACACTCGAGGTCCGGCACGATGCGCTGCGGACCACTTTTGCCGTCGAGGCGGGCGAACCGGTGCAAGTGGTGCACGACGAACCGAGGGTGCGACTCGAGTCGGCGGGGGACGTCGCGGACGCCGCGCTCGCCGCGCGCCTTGCCGCCGCGGCCCGGGCGCCTTTTGACCTGGCGCGCGGACCGCTCTGGCGGGCGCAGCTTTTTGCGCTGGGCTCGGGGGGCGACGACCACGTGTTGCTGCTCACCCTGCACCACATCATCGCGGATGGCTGGTCGCTCGGGGTCCTGGTCGATGAGCTGACGGCGCTTTATCGCGCGCGGCGGGCGGGCACGGCGCTGGACACGGTGTTGCCCGAGCTGCCGATCCAACTGCCGGATTACACGGATTGGCAGCGCGAGGAGCTGGCTTCGCCGGCGGCGGCCGCGGCGTTGAACGCGTGGCGCGACCATCTGCGCGGCGCGCCGACGGCGTTGGAGTTGCCGACCGACCGGGGGCGGCCGCCGGAGCAGAGCTACCGCGGCGCGTTGCTGCTGCGGGCGCTGTCGCCGCAGGTGGTTGCGCCGCTCGCCGCCGTCTGCCGGCAGACCGAAGCGACGCCCTTCATGGTGCTGCTGAGTGCGTTTGAACTCCTGCTCTCGCGCTGGTCGCGGCAGACGGAGTTGCTCATCGGCACCCCGGTCGCGGGGCGGTGGCATTCGGAGGCGGAGTCCCTGATCGGCTTCCTCGTCAACCCGCTGGTGCTTCGCGCCCGGCTGGAGGGGGCGATGACTTTTGCGGAGCTCGTGGCGCGCACTAAAGCCGAATGCGTGGAGGCCTTTGGTCGGGAGCAGACGCCGTTTGATCAGGTCGTGGACGCGGTGCAGCCGGCGCGTGACCGCAGTCGCACGCCGCTTTTTCAGGTTTACTTCGCGTTGCAAAACGCGCCGCGCCGCGCGCTCGATCTGCCGGGTTTGCAGGCCGAGGTCATGGAGGTCGATACGGGCACGGCGAAGGTGGATTTGACGCTCGCGTTGGAAGAATCCGCCGGCGGCTGGACCGCGCGTTGGGAATACGGCACCGACCTCTTCACGCCGGAGACGATGGCGCGGTTGGCCGGCGGGTTTGAGGTGCTGCTTGGCGCGGCGTTGGCGAACCCGGAGCAATCAACGGCGGCGTTGCCGATCTTGGACGCGACGGCGCGCGCGGCGGTGCTCGCGCTCGGGGGTGGCGCGGTGCGCGATTGCAGTTCGCCCGATACGTTGTGGAGCTGGTTCGCGCGGCAGGCGGCGCTGACGCCGGATCGCGTGGCGTTGAGCGACGGCCCGGTGGCGGTCACCTATGCGGAAGCGCGGGCGCAGGCGGATCGGGTGGGGCGCCGCCTGCGGGCGGCGGGGGTGACACGAGGTGCGTTGGTGGGGTTGTGCAGTGGGCGCTCGGTGGAGCTGGTGATCGGCATCCTCGGTATCCTGCGGGCGGGGGCGGCTTATCTGCCGCTCGATCCGGCGTATCCCCTCGATCGGCTGCACTACATGCTCGCCGATGCGGAGGTGGCGGCGGTTGTCGTGCACGGCACGGACCTGGCGCTCCCGCATCCCTGCCTTCTCGAACTGACGGCCCTCGTGGCCGCGGACGGAGCGCCGCCGGCGGAGAACGGCGGGGAGGAAGCCGGGGCGGAGGATCCGGCTTACGTGATCTACACCTCGGGCTCGACGGGTCGGCCCAAAGGTTGCGTGGTGACCCAGGCCAACGTGGTCCGTCTCATGCGCGCGACGGAGGCGTGGTTTGATTTTGGAGCGGACGACGTGTGGACCCTTTTTCACTCCTATGCGTTCGACTTTTCGGTGTGGGAGATTTGGGGCGCGTTGCTCTACGGCGGGCGGTTGGTGGTGGTGCGCGAGGAAGTGAGTCGCACGCCAGAGGCCTTTCATGACCTCCTGCAAGCCGAGCGGGTGACGGTGCTGAACCAAACGCCGTCCGCGTTTCGGCAGTTGCAGGCGGTGGAGCTTGCGCGCCCGGTCGGCGGGCTCGCCCTGCGCACGGTGATTTTTGGCGGCGAAGCGCTGGAGCCACGTTCCCTGTTGCCGTGGTTTGACCGGCACGGCGACGAGCATCCCCGGATGGTCAACATGTATGGCATCACCGAGACGACCGTGCACGTGACCTACCGCCCGATCCGCCGGGCGGACGCGCTGAGCGGGCGGGGCAGTGTAATTGGAAAACGGATACCGGACCTCACCCTCTACGTGGTGGACGAGCGTTTGGAGCCGGTGCCGGTGGGGGTGCCGGGCGAGTTGCTGGTGGGGGGAGCCGGCCTCGCGCGCGGCTACCTCAACCGCCCGGAACTGACGGAGGAGCGTTTCGTGCGAAACCCGTTCGGCCCGGGTCGGCTCTATCGCTCCGGCGACCTGGCGCGCTGGCTGGGCGATGGCGACCTCGAATACCTCGGCCGCATGGACCAGCAGGTAAAGATCCGTGGTTTCCGCATCGAGCTCGGGGAAATCGAGCGCGTGCGCGCGGCGGTGCCCGGGGTGCGGGATGCGGTGGTGCTGGCCCGCGAGGATCGGGCCGGGGAGCGTCGCCTGGTGGCTTACCTGGTGCCGGAAGCCGGTGCGGTGGTGGCGGCGACGGATGCGCGCGAAGCCTGTCGCACCCGACTCGCCGCCTACATGGTGCCGGCGGCTTTTGTCCTGCTGGAGCGCCTGCCGTTGACCGACAACGGCAAACTGGATCGCCGCGCCCTGCCGGTCCCGGATGGCAGCGCGGTGGCGGCGGCGGAATACCTCGCGCCCACGACCCCGGCGGAGCGCGCGCTGGCGGAGATTTGGTCGCGGGTGCTGGGCGTGCCGACGGTGGGGGCGGGGGATAACTTTTTCGCGCTCGGGGGTGACTCGATTCTCACGATCCAAGTCGTCTCGCTGGCGGCCAAGGCGGGTTGGCGGATTGCGGCGAAGGACCTCTTCGTCGCGGAGACCTTGGCGCAGCTCGCGGCGCTGGCGCGTCCGGTGGAGGAGGTGGCGGCGGCCGGGGCGGGGGAGCAACCGAACGCGAAGAGCGCGGCGGCGGGCGACAGTTATGCGCTCAGTCCGATGCAGGTGGGCATGCTTTTCCAGAGCGTGTATGCGCCGGACTCGGGCGTGTATGTGGAGCAAGTTTGGGGCGAGCTGGAGGGAGCCCTGCGGCCGACGGAGTTTCGGGCGGCGTGGGACGGACTGCTCGAGCGGCATCCGGGCCTGCGTTCACGTTTTCATTGGCGCGAGGTGGCGGAGCCGCGGCAGGAGACGCTGTCGGCGGTGCGCATGCCGTGGCGCGAGTTGGACTGGAGCGGAGCGGAAGCACCGCGTGATGGGGCGGCGGCGTGGGCGGCGTTGTTGGCGGAAGATCGTGTGACCGGTTTCGATTTTGGGCAGGCGCCGCTGATGCGCCTGGCGTTGATTCGCGTGGGACCCGATCGCTGGCGTTGGTTGTGGAGCCATCACCACATTTTGCTCGATGGCTGGTGCCTGCCGCTGGTGTTTCGCGACGTGCTCGGCGACTACGAACGGCGCGGCGGTGCGGCGACGACGGTGCCGCCGCCGGCGCGGCCCTACCGCGATTACATCGACTGGTTGGGGCGACAGGACCTCGGGGCGGCGGAGTCGTTTTGGCGGCGGCAGTTGGCCGGTTTCGCGGGCGTGCCGGAGCTGCGTTTGCCGCGTCCGGCTGTCGTGGCCGTCGCGGGCGAGCCCGGGGCGGCGGAGCGGGCGCTGAGCGCGGGCGAGAGCGAGGCTTTGCGGGCGTGGGCGCGGAGTCACGGGCTGACGTTGAACACGGTTTTTCAAGGCGCGTGGGCGGTGCTGCTGCAACGCCTCGGCCTGGGAAGGGACGTGGTGTTTGGCGTGACGGTCGCCGGCCGCCCGGCGGAGCTGGCGGGCGTCGAGGAGATGATCGGTCTCTTCATCAACACGCTGCCGCTGCGCGTGGCGGTGGAGCCGACCGCCGCCGTGTTGCCGTGGTTGAAGGCCTTGCAACAGGCGCAGGCGGAGGCCCGGCAGTTTGAGCATACCCCTCTCGCCGCGATTCAGGGCTGGAGCGAAGTCGGGCGCGGGCAGTCGCTCTTCGAATCGATTCTCGTGTTCGAGAATTACCCGGGGGACGACGCGCTGCGGCAGGTGCCGTCGAGCCTGCGATTCTCGGGCTTGCAGACGCGGGAGCAGACGAACTTTCCGCTCACCGCGGCGGTGGTGCCCGCGCAGCGCCTCACCCTGCGCCTCGCGTTCGACGCCGGACGCTTTGCGGCCGAGGCGATGGAGCGTTTGCTGGAGCAATGGCGGCACCTCGTGCTCGGGCTCACCGCGAAGACCGCGGCGCGCTTGGCCGATCTCGATCCGGTGGGAGCGGAGGAGCGGGCGGCCTTATTGGCCTTTGGTCAGGCGGCCCGGCTCGACTACCGGCCGGAGACTATTTTGGACGTGCTCGAACGGCAGGTGCGGCGCGCGCCGACGGCGGCGGCGCTGCTGGCACCGGGGCGGGAGTTGAGCTACGCGGAGCTCTGGGAGCGAGCCGGTCGTGTGGCGCTCGAACTGCGGGGGCGGGGCGTGCGGCGCGGCGATGCGGTGGCGCTGTGCCTCGACAAGAGCCCGGAGCTGGTTGTGGCGATGGTCGGCGTGTTGCGGGCGGGCGGTTTTTTCCTGCCGGTGGATCCGTCGTATGCGCGGGAGCGCCTTCCGGTGCTGTTGGCGGATGCGCGCCCGGCGTTGCTCGTCGTTGACGAGGTCGGGGCGGCGCGCACCCCGGCGGAAGTCACCGGGCCGCAGTGGCGGATCGACCGCGATCTTGGCGCGCACGGTCCGGCGGCGAAGGCGGGCGATCTCCCGCCGGTGCAGCCGACGGAGGTTGCTTACCTGATTTACACCTCGGGTTCGACGGGGCGGCCGAAAGGGGTGCTGGTGGAACACGCGGGCCTGGCCAATCTCGCGCTGGCGCAGGCCGCGCTCACGCGGGTTGGGCCGGGGCAGCGCGTGCTGCAGTTTGCGTCGATCAGTTTCGACGCGTCGGTGTCGGAAATTTTTCTCACGCTCGCCGGAGGCGCGGCGCTGTGGCTGGAGCCGCGAGAGACGGTGCCAACGCCGGAGGAGTTTGCCCGGCAGTTGCGGGACGCGCGCATCGACCATGCGACGCTGCCCCCGGCGTTGCTGGCGGTGTTGTCGCCGACGGATTTTCCCAGCCTGCGCACGCTCCTCATGGCCGGCGAGGCGGCGAGCCCGGAGCTTTACCGCGCTTGGTCGAAGGACCGCGTGTTGTTCAACGCCTACGGGCCCACCGAGACGTCGGTCTGCGCGACGATGGAGGAGGTGGAAGCCGGGGCCGGTGAGGTCACCCTCGGGCGTCCGATCGCCAATCTGACGGCTTACGTCGTGGACGTTGCCGGCGAGCTCTCGCCGATCGGTGTGCCCGGGGAAATTTGGGTCGGCGGGGTGGGGGTCGCGCGCGGCTACCTCGGGCGTCCCGAACTGACGGCGGAGCGTTTCGTCCCGGATCCGCGGGGGACGACGCCGGGGGCGCGGGCGTATCGCACGGGCGACCTCGGCCGCGTGCGGGCGGACGGGCGCATCGAATTCCTCGGACGCGTGGACGATCAGGTGAAGATTCGCGGCTTCCGCGTGGAGCCCGGGGAGGTTGAAGCCGTGCTCGCGGCGCATGCCGGCGTGGCGGGCGCGCTGGTTGTGGCGGTGGCGGATGAGCGCGGGGGTAAATTCCTCGTGGCGTATGCGCTGGCGCGGAGCGGGGAGAACCCGCCGCCCGCGCAGTTGCGGGCGCATCTCGCGGCGCGACTGCCGGAGTATCTCGTGCCGCGGCAGGTGATCGTGCTCACGGCGTGGCCGTTGAATGCGGCGGGCAAGATTGATCGCCGGGCGCTGCCGCCCCCGACCGCTTGGGCGGAAACGGCCGTGGCCGAGGGGACGGAGACTCCGTGGTTGGCCGGCGACGTGGAGCGATTGTTGGCCTCGATTTGGCGCGACGTGTTGCGCGTGCCGGACGTGCGGCCTGACGACAATTTTTTTGAACTGGGCGGCGACTCCATTCTCAGCCTGCAGATCGTCGCGCGCGCCCACCAGGCGGGTTACGCCCTGACCCCGCGGCAGATCTTCGCGTCGCCGACGATTCGTGGGCAGGCGGCGGTCGCGACGCGGGCGGCGGGCGGAGGGCAGGACCAGACGGAGACCGGGGAAGTGCCGCTCACGCCGATCCAGCACTGGTTCTTCGCGCAGCGGCAGCCCGAGGCGCAGCATTGGAATCAAACGATCGTGCTCGAGCTACGCACCTCGCCGAAACCGGAGGCGATCGGCCGCGCGCTGGCGGCGGTGGTGGCGCGGCATGGGGCGTTCCGTCTGCGATTCCATTGCTCACCGGACGGGGAATGGAGTCAGCGTTACGGAGAGGCGGAACCGGTGCCGGACCTCCCGGTGCACCCGGCGGCGC
This sequence comes from Verrucomicrobiota bacterium, assembly GCA_030832235.1. Classification (GTDB taxonomy): domain Bacteria; phylum Verrucomicrobiota; class Verrucomicrobiia; order Opitutales; family Opitutaceae; genus ER46. The sequence continues at coordinate 15,492 of JAURJO010000361.1, read as the reverse complement.
AGTTGGAGGCGGTCGCGACGCGACTGCAGGCGAGCCTGGATCTGATGAACGGGCCGCTGTGGCGGGCCGCGTATTTTGTGGGGGAGGGCGGCGCATACCCGAGGCTCTTCCTGACGATCCATCACCTGGTGGTGGACGGGGTGTCGTGGCGGATTTTGGCCACGGATCTCGCGTCCGCCTGCGCGCAGGTTGAGGCGGGCGAAGTGATTCGGCTGGCGGCGCCCAACGGCACCTTCGGTGCGTGGTCGCGCGCGCTCGGGGAGCGTGCGCAGACGGCGGAGGGCCGGGCGGAGTTGAGTTATTGGCGGGCGCTCGCGCCGGCGAAGGCGGACCTGCCGCGCGACCTCGCGGATGTCGCGGAGGCGCGCGCGGTCGCGGCGATGGAGCGCGTGGCGGTGGAGTTGGAGGCCGACGAAACGCGCGCGCTGTTGCGGGAGGCATCGGCGGTGTATCGGATGCGGGCGGATGAAGTGCTCCTCGCGGCGTTGGCGGCGACCCTCGCCGCGTGGACCGGGCGGGCGGCGAGTGTGATCTTGTTGGAGAACCACGGCCGGGAAGCGCTCGGGGAGGCGATCGACGTTTCGCGCACCGTGGGTTGGTTCACCAGCCTGTATCCCTACCGGCTTGAGGCGCCGGCGGCGGCGGGGGCGCGCGAGTTGTTGGTCGCGGTAAAGGAAAGCCTGCGCGGGGTGCCGCGTCACGGCACGGGCTTCGGGCTGCTCTCGCACCTGAGCGCGGACCCGGCGGTGCGCGCGGAGTTGGCGGCGCTTCCCCGACCGGAGCTTTGCTTTAATTATCTCGGCCAGACGGATAACACGCTGGGGCCCGACGCGCCCTTCGCGCTCCTCGATTTGCCGACGGGCCCGGACCTCAGCCCGCTCGGCTATCGCGTGCACCTGATTGACATCAACGCCATGGTGACGGACCGGCGGTTGAAGATTAACTGGCTCTTCAGCAACCGCGTGCACCAACGCGCGACCATCGAGCGGCTCGCCGAGCAATTCGTCGCGCAGGTGAGGGCGTTGCTGGCGCATTGCCGGGCGACGGAATCCGGGGCGCCGACTCCGTCCGATTTCTCCCACGTCCAGCTCGACGCAAGCGAGCTCGAGGCGCTCCTTTCCGATCTCGCGGATCCCGATCCGCGCTAGTCTCTTTGCCCACTCCATGAGTAAGTCCGCGTCCATCGAAGAAATTTTCCCGCTTAGTCCGCTGCAAAAGGGCCTGTTGTTTCACACCCTCTTTGAACCAGGCGAGGCGGTCTATTTTGAGCAACTCACCTGTGAGCTGCACGGGCGCTTCGACGAGGCGGCGTTTGCGGCGACCTGGCGGCTGTTGGTGGCGCGGCATCCGATCCTGCGGACGGCGTTTGTTTGGAAGGGTCAACGTGAGCCGGTGCAGGTCGTGCATCGGACCTTGGAGATGCCGTGGCGCACGGAGGACTGGCGGGAGTTCGGCCCGGCGCAGCAGGCGGAGAAGTTGACCGCCTTTTTGGCGGAGGACCGGCGGCGGGGCTTCGAACCGAATCGCGCGCCCCTGATGCGCCTGGCCACGCTCCGACTTTCCGAGACCGTGTGGCAACTCGTCTGGAGTCATCATCACCTGCTGCTCGACGGCTGGTCCCTGCCGCTGCTGTTGCGGGAGTTTGGCGTGGCCTATGCCGCGTTCAGCACGAGCCGCACCCCGGAGCTGCCGCCGGCGCGTCCCTTCGGCGCCTACCTGCAGTGGTTGCAGAAGCGCGATGCGTCGCGCGACGAGCAATTCTGGCGCGAGCAACTGCGCGGCTTTTCCGTGCCCACCCCGCTCACGGTCGATCGCCCCGGCCCGAGCGGCAAGGTGCACGAAGTGATCGACTTTGCGCTCGACGAGGCCGACACGGCCCGCCTGCAGCAGATCGCGCGCGATCAACAGGTGACGCTGAACACGCTGTCGCAGGGCGCGTATGCGCTCGTCTTGAGTCGTTACGCGAGCGCCGAGGACATCGTCTTCGGTGTCACCGTGTCCGGTCGTCCGGCCGACCTGGCCGGGGTGGAGAACATTGTGGGACTTTTCATCAACACGTTGCCGCTGCGGGTTACCGTGACCGACGACGCGGAGGCGGGTCCGTGGCTGCGCGAACTGCAGGAGCGGCAGGTGGCCATGCAGGAGCATGGGCATGCGGCTTTGAGCGACATCCAAGGCTGGAGCGCCGTGCCCCGCGGGCAGCAGCTCTTCGAGAGCCTTTTTGTTTTCATCAACTACCCGGTGGATGCCGCGCTCTCCCATCGCTTCGGCGACCTTGAGCCGCGCCAAATACACTTTGTTGAGCAGACCAACTATCCCCTGACCATCGATGTGCTGCCAGGGCCGAAGCTGACCCTACGGACTTCGTTTGACACGGCTAGGTTCGAGCGGGACGCGGTGCTGCGCCTGCTCGGACACATCCGCCAAGTGCTGCTCTCGCTGGGACGCCCGGGGGTGCGCCTCGGGCAGATCGAACTCGTCGCGGGCGCGGAGCGCGCGGCCGTGCTCGCGGCCTCGGCGCCGCCGGCGCCGGTGGAGGATTTGCGCGACGGCAGCCTGCACGCGTGGTTCGCGCGCCAGGCGGCGACGACCCCCGACGGGATCGCGCTGTCGTCGGAGTCGGGCACGCTTACTTATGCCCAGCTTGATCGGGCGGCGAATGCCATCGCGCAGCAACTGCGCGGCCTCGGCGTTCAGCGCGGGACCTTGGTGGGCCTCTTCCTCGAACGTGATGCGCCGCTCCTCGTCGGCCTGCTGGGCATTCTCAAGGCCGGCGGGGCGTATCTGCCGCTTGATCCCATCTATCCGGATGACCGCCTCGACTACACGATCGATGACAGCGCGATCCCGGTCATCATCACCTCGGGCGAGCTTTCCTCCCGGCTGAGCAACCCGATGGTCATGCGGCTCGAGCTCGATGCGTCCTGCCTGTTTCCCGCGGAGGCAGAGGACTGTGCGCCGCTCCCGGTGGTCAACTCCCCCGAAGATCCGGCCTACGTGATTTACACGTCCGGCTCCACGGGTCGGCCGAAGGGCTGCATCGTCACGCATCGCAACGTGCTCCGCCTCTTCACGGCGACGGAGGTGTGGTATGATTTTAACCCGAGTGACGTGTGGACGTTTTTCCACTCGGCGGCCTTCGATTTTTCGGTGTGGGAAATCTGGGGGGCGCTGCTTTACGGCGGGCGCTTGGTGGTGGTGCCGTATTTCACAAGCCGCGAACCGGCGGCTTTCTGCGACCTCTTGATTCGCGAGCGGGTGACGATCCTCAACCAGACGCCGTCCGCCTTCCGCCAGCTCATGAAAGCTGAGGAGCAGGTGGCGGATCCGCGTGCGTTGTCGTTGCGCTACGTTATCTTTGGCGGCGAGGCCCTGGAGTTCGCCAGTCTCCGGTCCTGGTTCGAGCGTCATGGGGACACCCAACCCACGCTGGTGAACATGTATGGTATCACCGAAACGACGGTCTTCACCACCTACCGGCCGCTGTCGCGCGCCGATGCTTATGAGGGTCGCGGCAGCTTCATCGGCCAGCCGATCGTCGATACGCCGCTGCTCGTGCTCGACGTGCGCGGTCACCTGTGCCCGATTGGCGTGCCGGGCGAACTCAACGTCGCGGGCGTGAGCCTCGCGGTCGGCTACCTCAACCGCCCGGAACTCACCGCGCAGCGCTTCGTGCCGGATCCGCACGGCGTGTCCGCCAACGGCAAGCTCTACCGCTCGGGCGATCTGGCCCGGCGAATGGCCGATGGCGACCTCGACTACCTCGGGCGCATCGACGACCAGGTAAAAATCCGCGGCTTCCGCATCGAGCTCGGTGAAATCGAGAACGTGCTCCTGATGCACCCGGAGGTGCGCGAGGCCGTCGTGCTCGCCCGCGCGGATGCGCCCGGGGCCGAGAAGCGCCTCGTGGCTTACGTCGTGCCGCGGGGTGAGGAGCGATTGACCGTCGAGGTGATGCGCGACCATCTCCTGACGCGTTTGCCGGAGTATATGGTGCCCTCGGCGCTGGTGGGGCTGGACGCCTTCCCGCTCACGGCGAACGGCAAGATCGATCGGCGGGCGTTGCCGGAGCCGTCCGGCTTGTTGGCCGAGGTTTCCGCCGAGCACGTCGAGCCGCGGACCGAGCGCGAGCGCATCCTCGCGGAAATCTGGTCCTCCACGCTGGGCGTCGAACGTGTCGGCGTGACGGCGAGTTATTTCGCGCTCGGGGGTGACTCGATCATGGGCATTACCGTGTGCTCGCGGGCGCGGGAACGCGGGATCGAGTTCTCGCTCCAGGATCTTTTCGAAAAGCAGACCATCGCCGAGCTGGCCGCGGAGCCGGCGGCGGCGGAGTCGGCGGTGGAGTTGACGACGGCGGAGTCGGCGGGCGAGACGCAGGCGGGCGCATCGCTCCCGCCCTTCGCGCTGCTCACCGCGGACGATCGCGCGCGGCTTCCCGAGGGGCTGGAGGACGCGTATCCGGTGACGCGACTGCAGGCGGGCATGCTGTTCCACAGTCAGGCGGCCTCCGGCGGGGCGTTGTATCACGATGTATTCAGCCATCACCTACGTGGGCCGCTGGATTTGGGCGCGTTGCAGCAGGAGCTCGACGCCCTCGTGCAACGCCATGCGGTGTTGCGGACCTCCTTCGACCTCGCGGCCTTTTCGGAGCCGTTGCAACTGGTCCATGGCCGGGCCGGCTGGCCGCTGGTGAGCGGCGACATCCCGCACCTGCCGCCGCCGGCGCAGGAGGAATGGCTCGACCGCTTCGTGCACGATGAAGCGCAGCGGACCTTCGACTGGAGTCGGCCGCCGTTGGCGCGCGCCTACGTGCACCGGCGCGGGCCGGAGGAGTTTCAATTCACGCTGGCCTTGCACCACGCGATTATCGACGGCTGGTCGCTGGCCTCGCTGCTGACGGAGTTGTTCGTGCGTTACCTGGCGCGGATCGGGCGCGGAGAACCTCCGGCGGCGACGGCGGCGATCCCGGTGGGCTATCGCGACTACGTCGCCCTGGAGCGCGCGGCGCTGGCCGATGCGGCCACGCGGCGGTTTTGGGCGGAGACTTTGGACGGTGCCGAACTGCTTGAGTTGCCCGGTCCCGGCGACGGGACGCGGGCTCGCGCCGGCGTGGTGCAGCGGCCGCTGGTGCTACCGGCGGCGTTGGCGGCGGCCCTCACGCGCACGGCGGAGAGTTTGGGCGTGCCGTTGAAATCGGTCCTGCTGGCCGCGCATGCCCGCGTGCTGGCGGCGCTGGGGGGACGAGATGACATCGTCACGGGTCTCGTCACGAACGGCCGGCCCGAGGTGGCGGGGTCGGAGCGCATCGTGGGGCTGTTCTTGAACACCGTGCCCCTCCGCGTGGCGCTGGACCGCGTCGATACCTGGGCGGATCTGGTGCGGTCGGTCTTCGCCGCCGAGAAGGCCTTGCTGCCGCACCGCTGGCTGCCGTTGGCGGAGATGCAGAAGCGGCAGGGCGGGGGACCGCTCTTCACGACGGATTTCAACTTCGTTAACTTCCATGTCTACGACGCCCTGGGCGGTTTGCAGGCGCTGGAGCGCCTGGACACGCGGGCCCAGGAGGAAACGAATTTCACGATTGCGGTGAATTTCGGCGTGGACCCGAACGACGGATCGCTCGGCGGCATGGCGGCGTGCGACGGCGGGGCGCTCGATGCGCGTTTGATCGAGGCGTTGCCGACCCTGTTTGGCCGGGTGTTGGAAGCCATCGCGACCACACCGACGGCGGCGTGGCGCACGCTCTCTCTCCTCCCCGATGCGCCGCGCACCGCCCTGCTCGCGGAGGAGGCGGGGGAGATGGGGGAGTTTGCGGACGAAGGAATTTTGATCGCGGCCTTGGTGAGCGCGCAGGCGGCGCGCACCCCGGCGGCTCCGGCGGTGGTGGCGGACGAGGGGACGCTCAGTTACGACGAACTGGAGCGCCGCGCCAACCAGCTCGCGCACTGGCTGCGTGGTCGTGGGGTGGGGCGCGACGACCGGGTGGCGATCGCCATGGAGCGCTCGACTCACCTCGTTGTGGCCCTGCTTGGGGTGCTCAAGGCCGGGGCGGCTTATGTGCCGATTGATCCCGCTTACCCGGCCGGACGCGTCGCCGAGATGTTGACCGACAGCGGCGCGCGACTCGTGTTGGCGGAGAGTGCGGCGTTCGCCGTCGGCGCGGTGGCCTGGGGGGCAACGTGGCCGGAGATCGCCCGGGAGCCAGTGACGGTGCCTGCGGTGGAGATCCTCGGCGCGCAGCTCGCCTATGTGATTTTCACCTCGGGCTCGACCGGGGGGCCGAAGGGCGTCGCGGTTTCTCAGGCGGCGCTGGTGAACCACATGGCCTGGATGCAGGCGGCCTTTCCGCTCTCGGCGGAGGACGCGGTGTTGCAGAAGACGCCGGTGAGTTTTGACGCCTCGGTCTGGGAATTCTGGGCGCCCCTGGTGGCGGGTGCGCGGCTGGTGATGGCGCGCCCCGGCGCGCAACACGACCCGGCGATGCTGGCGGAGATTGTGCGGGCCCAGGGTGTCACGGTGCTGCAACTCGTGCCCTCCGTCCTGGATTTCTTTATCGAAGAGGCGGTTCGATCCCCGGTCCCCGGCCTGCGGCGGGTTTTCAGCGGGGGCGAGGCCCTGCGCACCGCGACGCGCGACCGCTTTCTCACCGCGCTGCCCGACGTGGCGTTGATCAATCTCTATGGGCCGGCCGAAGCCACGATCGATGCGACCTTCGAACGCTGTGCGCCGGAGGGGGAGGTTTCGTTGGGTTCGCCGGTGGCGAACGCCGAGGTGTTCCTGCTGAGCGCGAATCTTGAGCCGGTTCTACCGGGCGTGGTTGGCGAACTCTGGATCGGCGGCGCGCCCCTTGCGCGCGGTTATCTGGATCAGCCGGCGCTGACGGCGGAGCGGTTCTTGCCGCATCCCTTCGCGCGGGAGCCGGGAGCCCGGCTGTATCGCACGGGTGACCTCGCGCGCTGCGACGAGGACGGACGCCTGCGGTTTGTGGGCCGTCGCGACGGGCAGATTAAAATCCGCGGCCAGAGGGTGGAGCTCGGCGAATTGGAATCGCGGCTCGCGGCCCTCCCTGGGGTCACGGCAGCGGCGGCGGCGGTGCACGACGGAGCGAATGGCGCGCGGCGGATCGCTGCATATGTCGTGGCGAGTTCCGACTTCAATGAAGCGGCCGCGCTCGCGGCCCTGCGGGCCGACCTGCCCGAAGCGTTGGTGCCGGCGACGATTGGTCGACTCGACCGGATGCCCCTGACTCTGGGAGGTAAACTTGATCGGCGAGCGCTGCCGGCCTCGGATGCGGTAACCCCGACCGAGGGCGGGCCGCGCACGGCGCCGCGCACCGAGGTGGAGCGGGCCATGGCCCAAGCGTGGGGTCGCACGCTAGCGGTGCGCGAAGCCAGTTTGGAGGACGACTTCTTCCAGGCGGGGGGAGACTCCATTCTTAGCCTACGCCTTGTGTCGCTGCTGGCGCAGGCCGGTTGGCGTTTACGGGCGGGCGATGTGTTCACCAGTCCGACCCTCGGCGGCCTCGCGGCCCTGGCGCGGCCGCTGAGTGCGACGGCACCGGAGCTGCACTTCGACCCGGCGGATATTCCGCTCACACCCATCCAGCGGGAGTTCTTCGCCTTGGCGTCGCCGATCCCGGGTTACTGGAATCAAGCGGTCGCCGTGACCACGCGGCCGGAGGTGGGCTTGGCGGCGTTGCGTGCGGCGTGGCGGGTGGTCCTGAGCCGACATGCGGCGTTCCGCCTGCGTTTCACGCGCGGGGCGGGCGGCTGGAAACAATACCTCGTGGAAACGGCGGAGGCGGTGCCCGACCTGATTGAAATTCCGGCCCCCGCGCCCGGCGCTTCCGCGTTGGCGGCGGCGATGGCCAGGGAGGCAGCGGCGCTGCAGCAATCGCTCGATCTGGCGGCCGGTCCGCTCGTGCGCGCCTGCTGGATTCCCGGTGTGGACGGTGGAAGCGGACGCCTGATCGCGGTGGCGCATCACCTCGTGATCGATGCCGTTTCGTGGCGCATCATTTTCGCCGAGGTGGCGGCGGGGCTGCTTGGTGAAGCGGTGCCCCCGGCTGCCGTGGCCTTTCCTGCGTGGGCGGCCGCGGCGGCGCGGCGGGACTTCGCGGCGGCGCGCGAGTTTTGGCAGGCGGAGGCGGCGCGAGCCGCGGTCCCGTTGCCCAGTGATTTCCCGGCGGGGGTGGCGGATAACCACGAACGGGAGGCCGCTGCCGTGGCGATGACACTGGCGCGAGCGGACACGACGGTGTTGCTCGAACGCGCCGGAGTGGTGGCACGGAGCCGAATCGACGAAATGCTCCTCTCCGCGCTGTTGGCGGCGGTGCAGGACTGGACGGGCCGCGCGGCGGTGCGGGTGAATCTCGAATCACATGGACGCGATGCGCTTGGGGAGACGATCGACGTTTCCCGCACGGTGGGCTGGTTCACCGCGCTCTATCCCGTAACGTTGGCGGCCACGCCGGCGGCGAGTCCCCCGGAGCGCCTCGCGGCGGTGAAAGAGAGCGTCCGCGCGGCGACGGCGCACGGTGCGGCCTACGGGTGGCTGCGTCATGCGGCGGGTGGCGACGCGCTTGCGGCGCCGGCGGAGATCAGCTTTAATTATCTTGGTCGGCTGGATCTCGCGCTGGAGGCCGAGGGCCCCTTTGCTGCGGCCGCCGAACCCATCGGGCCGGATCATGCGCCGGAGAGCCCGCGGGCGCACGCCCTCGATGTGATGGCGGCGGTGGGTCACGACGGCCTGCGCATCGAGTGCATCTTCGGTACCCGGCGTCACCAGCGGGCCACGGTGGAACGCCTGCTCGCGCGCATGCTGCGCGAACTCGGCGATCTCGCCGCGCAACTGCGGGCCGCGTCGGCGGTGCGCTGGACTGCGGCACCCTCCGACTTCCCGTTGGCGCAACTGGATCAATCGCAATTGACGACCGTGCTCGCGGAGCGCGCCGATGTGGAGGACATCTGGACGCTCGCGCCGCTGCAGGAAGGCATGCTCGTGCACGCCCAACACGAAGGGGTCGCCGGGGTTTACACGCAGCAGCTCGTCATCGAGATCGCGGGTGAAGTGGACGAAGCGCGCCTGCGGGCCGCGTGGGAAACGGTGATGCGTCGTCATGCCATCCTGCGGGTGGCGTTTGCCTGGGAAGGTATGCCCGGGGCGCGGCAGGTCGTCGCTTCGGCGGTGGAGATGGACTGGACCACGTTGGACTGGACCACGCGCCCCACGGCGGAACGCGAGGCGGCGTGGGCGGCCTGGCTGGGGGAGGATCGCCACCGCGGTTTTGATCTCTCGCGCGCGCCTCTCTGGCGAGTGGCGTGGGCGCGTTTTGGACCCACGACGGGGAGACTGGTGTTCACGCACCATCACCTCCTGCTCGACGGCTGGTCGCTCCCCTTGTTGTTGCGCGATCTCAAACTCGCGTGGTCGCGTCAGTCTTTGCCGCCCGGCGCGTCTTATCGCGACTTTGTGACGTGGCTCGCGCGCCGGGAGCCGGCGGCGGCGGAAGCGTTTTGGCGTCGCTACCTCGCGGGCGCGGCGGAGGCTCCCGCGCTGGCGCTAGGCGAACGCCCGACCCCGGCGGCCCCCGGCGGCCCGAGTCATGCCTCGGCCAAAGTGGTGCTCGAAGGTCCGGCGCAGGCGGCGCTCCTCCGTTTCGTGCGGCAGAGCGGCCTCACCCTCAGCACCTGCGTCCAGGCGGCGTGGGGACTCGTGCTGAGTCGCCACCTTGGCGTCGATGAGGCGGTGATTGGCGTAGTGGTTTCGGGACGCCCGGAAGATCTGCCGGGCGCGGACGGAATCGTGGGCCTCTTCATCAACACGCTGCCCCTCCGCGTGCCTGCGGCTTCCGGTGAACCCGTGCATGCGTGGTTGCGCCGACTACAGGAGGACAACGTGGCCCTGCGCGCGCACCAGGCGAGCCGCCTCGTGGACGTGCTTGGGTGGAGCGGACTGCCGCGCGGCCGGCCGCTCTTTGAAACGGCGCTCGTTTTCGAAAACTATCCCCTAGGGGCGGCGAAGGAGGGCTCGGCGGCGGGACTGCGCTTCGGCCGGATCTCCGCCCACGAGCAAACCAACTTCCCGCTGACGGTGTATGCCGAACCGGGCGAGCACCTCGCGCTGCGGTTCGACTACGCGGTGGATCGCTTCAAGGAGGAAACGATTCGGGCGGTCGCGGAGCAGATGCGGCACGTGCTGGCGATGCTAGCGACGGAAGCGGACCTCCCGGTTGAAGCGCTGCCCCTTGTCGCGGCCGACGAGGCGCGCCGGCTGGCGGTGTCGGGCGACTCCGCGGTGCGGTCCGAGTGGGATCGACGGGCGGTGCATCTCCGCGTGGCGGAACAGGCGCGCCTCGCGCCGGACGCGGCGGCGATCGTCGCGTGCGGGGTCGAGGATGCCGAGGCGGCCACGCTCACGCGCGGCGAGCTCGAGGCCCGGGCGGCGCGGCTGGCGAGACTGCTCGCGACGCGCGGCGCGGGGCCCGGCCGGCTGGTGGGCGTTTGCCTGGAGCGCTCGCCGGAAATGGTCGTGGCGCTGCTGGCGATTTTGAAGACGGGCGCGGCCTACGTGCCGCTTGACCCGGGCTTCCCGCTCGCGCGTTTGCAAGCGATGCAAGAGGAGAGCGGCCTGCGGCTGGTCGTGACGGCGCACCCGCTGGCGGACCGCCCGGGGCTCTTCCCGGCCGGGGTCGAACGCGTGCTCATCGATACGGCGGCCGCCGCCCCCCCTGCGGCGCCGGAAAACTTTGCCGCGCACCTCAGCCGGGCCGACGAGCTGGCCTACGTGATCTTTACCTCGGGTTCCACCGGGCGACCGAAAGGCGTCCAGGTGACCCACGGAGCGCTGGCCAATGTGCTCGGTCACTTCGCGGAGTCTCCCGGTATTGTAGAAAAGGATACGATGCTGGCGGTCACCACCCTTTCCTTCGACATCGCCGGGATCGAGCTCTTCCTGCCGCTCGTCGCGGGCGCGCGGCTGGCGCTGGCCTCGCGGGAAACGGCGGCGGATGCGCCTCGGCTGGTGGCGGCGCTGGCGCAGAGCGGGGCCACCCTCCTGCAAGCCACCCCGGCCACCTGGCGCTTGCTGCTGACGGTGGCCTGGAGACCGTCGACCGCGCTGCAGGCGTGGTGTGGAGGCGAAGCCCTGCCGACGGATCTGGCGGCGGCCTGGTTGGAGCGTGGTTGCCACTTGTGGAATCTATATGGACCGACCGAGACGACGATTTGGTCCACGGCCCGGCGCATCACGACACCGGCGGAGGCGGCGTTTGTCGGAGCCCCGATCGCCCATACCACGGTGCGAATTTTCGACGCCGGGCTGAACCCCGTGCCCTCGGGCGTCGCCGGACAATTGTTTATCGGCGGCGAGGGTTTGGCGCGTGGTTATTTGGGACGTCCGGACCTGACGGCGGAGAAGTTCGTGCCGGATCCCTTCGGCGCGCCGGGCGCGCGTCTCTATGCGACCGGGGATCTGGTGCGGCGGACGGCGGCGGGGGAACTCGAGTTCCTCGGTCGCATCGACCAGCAGGTGAAGCTGCGCGGCTTCCGCATCGAGTTGGGGGAAATCGAAACCGCGTTGCGGCTGCACCCCGGCGTTACGGGTGCCGCGGTGGCGGTGCGGGAGGATCGACCGGGCGCGAAACGTCTGGTGGGTTACCTGGTCGCCGCCCCGGCGCTCGACCTCGTCGCGTTGGGTGCGGCGCTCCGGGAGAGGCTCCCCGACTACATGGTCCCGGCGGTCTTCGTGAACTTGCCGCAACTCCCGCTCACACCGAACGGCAAGCTCGACCGCCGGGCGCTGCCCGCCCCGGTGGGCGCGGCCGACGCGACGGATTTTGTCGCGCCGCGCGACGAAGTGGAAAAGGCCGTGGCGACGGTGATGCAGGAAGTGCTGGAGGTCGCGCGGGTGGGGGCGTTCAACAGCTTCTTTGATCTGGGCGGGCACTCGTTGTTGGCCGCGCAGGTGCTCGCGCGCTTGCGGCAGGTGTTTCAAATCGAGCTGCCGTTGCGCGTCTTTTTCGAGACTGCGACACCGGAGCGCGTCGCCCGGGCGCTGGTGGCGGCGGAACCGGCCGCGGGCCGCGCCCGGCGCACGGCGCAAGTCTGGCTGCAGGTGCGCGCCCTGAGTCCGGAAGAGTGCGCCCGGTTGCTCGCGCAGCGGCGGGGGGGCAGCGCATGAATCCCATGAAGCCCGACGCCGACGATCTGGAACTCGACCTGCTCGCCCAGCTTTTGGCGGACGAAGGCATCGAGCGCACCGAGAGCACGATTCCCCGCCTGCCCGAGGGCGAACCGGCGCCGGCTTCGTTCCAGCAGGAGCGCTTGTGGCTCCTGCAACAGCTGGAGCCGGAGTCGTCGGCGATGAACATGTCGGCGGCGCTCGCCCTCGAGGGCAGCCTCGACGTCGCGGCGCTGGCGCGGGCGCTCGCGGCGGTGGTGCGACGGCATGCGGTGCTGCGCACGACGTTGCGGGCGGAGGGCGGCACCTTGCGGCAACACGTTGGGGCGGCGGGTGCGTTCGACTTGCCCGTGGAGGACGTGGCGGACGACGCGGCGGTGACGCGACGCGTGGCGGAGGAGACCCAGCGGGTCTTTGATTTGCTGCGCGGGCCTCTGTTTCGCGCGACGTTGCTCCGCCGTTCGCCGCAGCGGCATGTCCTGATCATTGCGCTGCACCACGTCATCGGGGACGGCTGGTCGATCGGCGTGTTTGCGCGGGATTTGGGCGAAGGTTATGCGGCGGAAAACGCGGGCCGGGAGGTGGCGTGGGCGCCGCTGCCGATCAGTTACGGGGACTACGCCGCGTGGCAGCGCGGCCGATGGGGCAAAGAGCAAGTGCGGACCGGACTCGAATGGTGGTGCCAGGAACTCGCGGGACTGCCGGAGATGGAACTCCCGACGGATTTTCGCCGCCCCACCTTGGCGGGCCCGATCGAAGGCGGGCGTTTGACCTTCACTTGGCCGGCGGCGCTCGCCGCGTCGGTGCGGGCGCTGGCCGAGGCGGAGGGCGCGACTCCCGCCATGGTGGTGGCCGCGAGTCTCCATGCCTTGCTGGCGCGCTACACGGGCGAGACGGATATCGCGTTGGGCATGCCGTCGGCGAACCGTTCGCCGCGGGAAGTGGAGAACCTGATCGGGTTTTTCGTGAACCTCCTTGTGGTGCGCGCGCGGGTGGACGGCACCGGGGGCTTTCGCCAACTCGTGCGCGACGTGCGGGCACGGATGTTGGCGGCGCACGAGTTCGGCGAGATTCCGTTCCAGCAGATTGTCGATGAACTCAAGCCGGTGCGGCGGGCCAATCGCCATCCGCTGTTCCAGGTGGCGCTGGCGTTTCAGAATGCGCCGGGGGGCGCGCTCGCCTTGCCGGGGTTGACCGTGGCACGCCTGGACGATGACCAATCGGCGCGCTTCGACCTCGAAGTGTTTTTGAGCGACCACCACGGCACGCTGGCGGGCACGTTGGCGTATGACCGCCGCCTGTTTCTCCCCGCGACGATGGCGCGTCTCGTGGAGCATTGGCAGACCCTCCTCACGGCGGCCTTGGCGGCGCCCGAGGCACCGTTGGCGCTGTTGCCGCTGCTCGGCGCCGCCGAGCGGGCGGAGTTGCTGGACTTGGCCGATAGCACGGCGAACGCTTGGCCGGCCGGCACGGTGGTTGATCACTGGCAGGCCCGGGTGGCGCTGGCTCCCGGCGTGACCGCGGTGCGGGATGGCGACACGCACTGGACGGTCGGGGAACTGGACGCGCGGGCCCGCGGCATCGCGGCGGAGCTGCGCGCCCGGGGCGTGGGGCCGGAGAAGATCGTGGCGGTGTGGCTTGAGCGCAGCGCGGAACTGGTTGCGGCGATTCTCGGGGTGCTGGAGACGGGCGCCGCCTACCTGCCGCTCGATCCGGCGAATCCGGTGGAGCGTCTCCGGTATATGTTGGAGGACAGCGGAGCCGTCTGGGTGCTCGGCCGCGCGCGGCCAAGCGGGGCGCCGGAGGAACGTTGGATTGATATCTCAACCCTGCCGCCGGCGGGGGCGCGGGACGAGAGCCGGCCGCCGGAGAGTCTGCGCCCGGAGAGCCTCGCCTATGTGATCTACACCTCGGGTTCGACCGGCCGGCCGAAGGGCAGCGAGATCACCCATGCGGGCCTGATCAATTACCTCTGTTGGGCGGGTAAAGCTTACGAAGTCGCAGCGGGGCAGGGGGCGCCGTTGCATTCCTCGATCGCGTTCGACCTCACGGTGACGAGTCTCTTTCCCCCGCTGCTGGCGGGACGGCCGATCGACATCGTGCGCGAGGCGGCCGGGCCCGAGGGACTGGCGCGCCAGCTCCTGGCCGGAAGCGACGCGTCCCCGGTGAAAGTGACGCCGGCGCACCTGCATCTGTTAAACGACCTTTTGCCGGCGGCCCAGGCGCGCGGGCGGGCGCGGTGTTTCGTGATCGGCGGCGAGCAACTGCTCCCGGCGCACGTGGCTTTCTGGCGGCGATACGCGCCGGAGACCCGACTGATCAACGAATACGGTCCCACCGAAACGGTGGTCGGCTGCTGCGTGCACGAAGTGACCGAGGCGGACCTTGCGGGCGAGGTGATCCCGATCGGGCGGGCCATCGCGAACACCCGGCTCTATGTGCTGGACGCGGCGTTGGAACCTGTGCCCGCGGGGGTGCCGGGCGAGTTGTGGATCGGGGGGGCCGGCGTGGCTCGCGGCTATCGCTTCCGTCCCGACCTCACAGCCGATCGTTTCCGGCCGGATCCGTATTCACCCCAGGCGGGCGCTCGCATGTATCGAACCGGTGATCGGGTGGTGCGGCGGGCCGACGGGGTGTGCGAATTCCTCGGGCGTTGTGATGACCAGTTTAAGCTGCGCGGCTACCGCGTGGAGCCCGGCGAAATCGAGGCGGCGCTGGCGCTGCATCCGGCCGTGCGCGAGACCTCGGTGATCCTGCGCGAAGACCGGCCGGGCGATACGCGCGTGGTCGCTTATGTGGCGGCGGCGACCGAGGCGGCCCAACCCGGCGAGGAACAAGCGCAGTGGCAGCATGAGCACGTTGACCAGTGGCGGTTGATGTTCGAAGCAAACTACACGGGTTCCGGGGTGGGGGACGATCCCACCTTCAATATCATCGGCTGGAACAGCAGCTACGACGGCGAGCCGATGGCTGCGGCGGAGATCCGGGAATGGCTGGACGACACGGTGGCGCAGTTGCGCGAGGGCGCGCCGCGGCGGGTGCTCGAAATCGGGATGGGTTCGGGCATGATCCTCTTTGCGCTCGCGCCCGCCTGTGACGAATACCTCGGGCTCGATTTGTCGGCCGCCGCGGTGGAGACCGTTCGTCGCGTGGCGGCGGAGCGGGACCTCCAGGCGGTGCGCGCGCGCCAGGCGGAGGCGGGCGACTTCGGCGACATCCCGCCGGGCTCGTATGATCTCACGGTGATCAACTCGGTGATCCAGTATTTCTCGGGCCCGGAACACCTGGAGCGCGTCCTGCGCGGGGCGATCG
>JAURJO010000360.1 GCA_030832235.1 Verrucomicrobiota bacterium | reverse complement strand
CCGCGGCCGCCCGCCGCGGAAAATGCCCGCAACGCATACCCGCCGAAGGCCATGCCCGCTTTCTCCTCCCCCCCGCCTTCGTACAAGATTCGCGGGCTCGCCCATCGTTTTTTGGTTTCCCGTCGAGCCGCTTTGCCGTGTGTGATGCGGGCATGGCCGATCCGAAGATCCTCGAGACCTTTCCCAATCCCGCGCCGGGGCGCGACTATGTCATCGAGCACACGCACCACGAGTTCACCTCGGTGTGCCCGATGACGGGGCATCCCGATTTCGCGCACATCACCGTGCGTTACGTGGCCGACAAGGCCTGCGTGGAACTGAAGTCGCTCAAGCTCTACTTTCACGCCTACCGCAACGAGGGGATCTTTTTCGAGGCCGCGACCAATCGCATCTGCGACGACCTCGGTGCCGCGCTTAAGCCGCGCTCGCTCACCATCATCGCCGACTGGAAGGCGCGCGGCGGATTTTCCTCCCGCGTCACCGCCGAGTGGCGGCCCTCGGCGCGGCGGCGGCGCTGATTCGGGTCGCGCAGGTCAGTTTTTCAGCGTGCTCAGCACCGCGGCGTGAAGCTCCGGAGTCGCGCTCGCGATCGTCGAGCGCGCCGGCCAGGCCGCTCCGCCGTTCCAATCCGTGATCACCCCGCCGGCTCCGCGGATCACCGGCACGAGCGCGGCGATGTCCCACGGGTTCATGATCGGATCGAGCATCACATCGGCCTGCCCGGTCGCCACGAGCAGGTAACCGTAGCCATCGCCCCACGTGCGGCAGAGCCGGGCGGCGCGCTGCAGGCGGTCAAAGGCCGCTCCGTCCTGGTGCCGCGCGGGATTGAGCGGGTCGCTGGTGAGCAGGGTCGCCTCGGCCAAGGCCTTCCTCGGGCGGCAGCGTACCGGCCGCCCATTGAGCATCGTCTGCGCGCCGTCGCCGACCAGCAATTGCCCGAGCACGGGCTGGTGGATGCAACCGAGCACCGGCTGCCCGCGGTGCAGGAGCGCGATCAGCGTCGTCCAGAGCGGAACGCCCGTGATGAACGATTTCGTGCCGTCGATCGGATCGAGCACCCAGGTGAATTCGGCGTCGGGACGTTCCTCGCCGAATTCCTCGCCAATGATGCCGTGGCCGGGAAACGCCTTCGCGATGCGCGCCCGCATCAGTTCCTCGGCGCCGCGGTCCGCCGCCGTCACGGGTGACGCGTCCGCCTTGGTCTCAACGGCGAGCCCGGGTTGCCCGTACAGTCGTGTGATCAAGGCGCCGCTTTCCCGGGCGAGCTCCAGGGTGAGGGCGCGGTACGGTGCGAGATCCACGTGCGAAGCATGGGTGACGCCCACCGCGAAAGGCACGGAAAAAGGTTGGGCGGGGCCGGTGCGGCGTGTTCGTTGGGAGCTAAATGGGTTCCTGGACCGAGCAGCCGATCTTCTTCGTCGATTTCGAGGGCAGCCTCGCTTCGGGCATCCTCGAGTTTGGCGTCGCCGGTCTGCTGGGCGGCCGGGTGGTCTCGGCGCGCACGCGGCTCTGCCGGCCCATCGGAGCCGTGCGCGAGGAGGACGCCGCCGTGCACGGTTTGCGCGCGCCCGCGCTGCGGGACCACGCTCCTTTCGCTGACGAATGGGAATACTTCGCTGATTTGCGCGGCCGCGGTCCGCTCGCTGCGCATTACGCGGGTGTTGAGAATGGGCTCCTCAAAGCCGTCTGGCCCTACCCGCGGAGCGTGCCGGACTTCGCGCGGCCGGGCGCGCAGGTCGTCGACTGGGGGCCGTGGGTCGACTCGGCCCGCCTATGGTCCCAGCTGCGGCCGGGTGCCGGTTCGGGCCGGTTGGAAACGCTGGTGGCCGCGGCCGGGTTGCAACCGGCGCTCGACGCGCTGGCGGCGGAACATTGTCCGCCCGATCGTCGCCGCTACCACGCCGCGCTTTACGACGCCTTGGCCGGCGCGCTCCTCCTCGCCGCGCTCGCGCGCGATCCCGCGGTCGCCGGTCTCTCGACGATGCAACTCCTCGCCCTGAGCACCCTCGACGGCCGGCGCCGCGACGATCTCCAGCAGACGGAGCTGTTTTAAGCGGGCCACATCGGTACGGCTTAGGCCGGGCCGACCTATTCTGGCGGGTAACGCCGCAGTCCGAGCCTTTGCGCCACGACGCGCAGCGCGAAGACCGGAGTCGTACGAAGATAACGCGGACCAAGCCGCCGCGGTTCGGTGCACGCACGGAACAACCACTCGAAACCGCTCCGTTGGATCCAGGGCGGCGCCTGTCGCACGCGGCCGCTCAGGAAATCGAACGCGGCGCCCACGCCGATCAGCACTCCCGCGTCGAGTTCGCGCCACCACTCGGCCATGAAGCGCTCCTGCTTCGGTGAGCTAACACCCACCCACAGGACATCCGGTTGGGTCCGCTTCACCTCCGCTTTCAGGGCGAGACGTTCCTCGGGCGTGAAGGGTCGGAACGGCGGACAGTAGGTGCCGGTTACTTCGAGTCCCGGGAAGCGCGCGATGAGCTTCTCGCGCAACTCCTCCGCCACACCCGGAGTGCCGCCGCAAAAAAAATGACGCAGGCCGCTCGCGCGTCCGGCTGCACAAACCGCCAGCATCAGGTCCGGGCCGTAAACGCGCCCGGTGCCGGGAGGCCCTAGCCAGACGAGCGGCATGCCGTCGGGCGTCGTCAGCCACGACTCGTTGTAGATGCGCCGCAGCTCCGGGTCGCGTCGCGCCTCCGTGAGGCCGTGCGCGGTCGCGAGACAAACGTACCCGCGGCGGAGCCGGCCCTTCGCTCCCAGGATGAGTTCGGTCGCGCGCGGCAGCGTGAGGGCCGATACGCCCACGCCTGTGACGTTGTAACGCGGCGGCTCCCCCGCGGCCTCCGCCGCCGGTGCCTTCAGGGCGGACCGGTCCGTCATGCGACTCAGCAAGCCGCCGTCGGCCGCCGGCCGCAACCGCGCAGCGGCTTACCCGGCTTGAGTCACCATTGAAGCGAGGAAGTCTCCGGCGGAGGGAGGCTGCCGGAGGGTTTCGTGGTGGGCCTTGCATCGGCGGCCGCGGAGCCGATGCTGAACCGTTTCCCATGGCCCTTGTCAGTCTTCTCGATGTCAGCCTGAGCTTCGGCGGCGCCCCGCTGCTGGACCGCGTCAACCTGCAGATCGACCGCGGGGAGCGGGTTTGCTTGGTAGGTCGCAACGGTGCGGGGAAGTCCACCCTGATGAAGGTCATCTCGGGTGAGTTGCAGCCTGACGACGGGCAGGTGTTCCGTTCGCCGCCCGACGCGGTGTTGGCGACGCTGCGGCAGGAGGTGCCGGCTGGGTTGAGCGGCACGGTGCAATCCGTGATCGAGGGCGAGGGGGGGAGTTTCGAGGAGCACAACGACTGGGAGCGCCACGACCGCGTCGAGCGGCTGATGGAGCGCATGGGCCTGCCGCCGGAGGCGGAATTTTCCTCCCTCTCCGCCGGACAAAAGCGGCGTGTGATGCTCGCACAGGGCCTCGTGGCGGAGCCGCAGCTCCTGCTGCTCGACGAGCCGACGAACCATCTCGATCTCGAGTCGATCCGCTGGTTGGAGGAGTTCCTGCTCGAGTGGGGCGGGGCGTTGGTCTTTGTCACGCACGACCGCGCGTTCCTGCGGCGACTCGCGACGCGTATCGTGGAGGTCGACCGCGGTCGTCTGATCGGCTGGTCGTGCGATTACGACACGTTTCTCGTCCGCAAGCAGGCGGTGTTGGAGGCGGAGGAGGTGGAGCGGGCGCAGTTCGACAAGAAGCTGGCGCAGGAGGAGGTGTGGATCCGCCGTGGCGTGAAGGCGCAGCGCTCGCGGGCGCAGAACCGCATCAACGCCCTCAAGGCGATGCGCGCGGAACGCGCGGCGCGGCGCGACCGCACGGGGGTGGCGAAACTCACCGCGCAGGAGGCTGACCGCTCCGGTTTCAAGGTGATCACCGCGGAGGGCGCGGGCTTCCGCTGGGGTGACCGCTGGATAGTGCGGGATCTCGACGCGCGCATCGAGCGCGGCGATAAGATCGGGATCGTCGGCCCCAACGGCGCGGGGAAGACCACGCTGCTGCGGCTGCTGCTCGGCGAACTGACGCCGGCTGCGGGCAAGGTGGAGCAGGGCACCCGGCTCGAGATCGTCTATTTCGATCAACTCCGTGCTCAGCTCGACGAGACCATGCGGGTGCAGGACGCTGTGGCCGACGGCAACACGACCGTGACCATCAACGGCCGCACGCGGCACGTGATCTCCTACCTGGAGGATTTTCTGTTCGAACCGGCCCGCGCGCGGACACCGATCCGCGCGTTGTCGGGCGGTGAGCGCAACCGCCTGCTGCTGGCGCGGCTTTTCACCAAGCCGGCGAACGTGCTCGTGCTGGACGAGCCGACCAACGATCTCGACGCCGAGACGCTTGAGCTGCTGGAGGATCTGCTGGTGGAGTTCGGCGGCACGGTGCTGCTGGTTAGCCACGACCGCGCGTTTCTGAACGAGGTGGCCACGAGCCTGCTGGTGTTCGAGGGCGACGGCGCGGTTTCCGAGTACATCGGCGGCTACGACGACTGGCAGCGCGAGCGTGCGTCGCGCGAACAGGCCGCGGCAAAGGCGGCCGCGGTTTCACGCGGTGCGTCCGCCGTTGCGCCCGCGGGCTCCGGTGGGCCCGAACGCAAGGCGCGCAAGCTCTCGAACAAGGAGCGGACCGAGCTCGCGGCGTTGCCCGCCCGCATCGAGGTGCTCGAGGCCGAGCAGACGACCCTCAACACCCGTCTGGCCGATCCCGCGTTCTTCCGCACCGCCGGCGCGGAAGTCTCTCGCGCCACCGCCCGTCTGGCCGAGATCGAGGCCGAGCTGGCGAAGGCCTACGCGCGTTGGACCGAGTTGGAAGGGTGACGGCACGCCGGGATTTCCGCCGGCGGTGCCTGTGCGGTGGGGAATCCTGCGGAGCATTCTGAACAACGAACGCCCTGACCCCATGACGGGGCCGGAGAGCCGGACCGGTCGGTTGGACGGCTTCGCTTGACTTCAGGTTTACCCGGATAATTATTCGACTATGGCTGAGAAAATAGCTGGATACCGAGCAGTGCTCGCGGCCCTGTGTGGCCGGCTGGCGGAGCCTGCGCCCGCCAGGCTGCAGCTCCTCGTGGGCCCGCGGCAGGTCGGCAAAACGACTCTCCTGCTGGAAATCGCGCGGACGGCCACGCACCCTGCCATCTACGTGAACGCTGATACGCCGGAGGCATCGTTGCCGACCTGGGCCGATGCGATGTGGCGCGAAGCGGAGGAAAAGGCATCCCGCGGGGTCGCCTTCCTGTTGATCGATGAGATCCAGGCCCTGCCCCGCTGGAGCCAGTGGCTGAAGGCGCGGCATGACCAGATTCGGCGCAAGAAACTTCCCCTGCACGTAGTCGCGACCGGTTCTTCGTCGCTCAGGATCGGATCGGGGGCACGGGAAAGCATGGCGGGAAGGTTTGAGCGACTGGTTCTGACGCATTGGGGAGCGCGGGACCTGATCGATCTGGTCAAGGTACCGGCGGCGGAAGCGGCCGAAATGATCGTCACCCATGGAGGGTATCCGGGAACGGTGCCCTTTTGGAATGACCGGGAGCGCTGGCGCAGCTACCTGCGCGACGCCATCATCGAGCCGGCGATCGGCCGCGACCTGCTTCAGTTGGAGCAAGTGCGTCGGCCCGCCCTTCTGAAGCAGGTGTTCGCCCTCGCCGCAGCGCATCCGGCGGAGATCCTCTCCCTGGAAAAAATCGCCGGCTCGCTCGCCGAGAAGGGGGCGTTGGAAACCATCGCGCATTACCTCGACCTGCTAAAGGAGGCTTTCCTCGTCGCGAACCTGCAAAAGTACGCCGGTGATGAGATTCGCCGGCGTCGGTCCCCGCCAAAGCTGGTGGTGCTGAACAACGCCCTCCTCGCCGGCAGCCGTTCGGCCCCGCCTCCCACGGCGTCGTCCAATCCCGTGGAATGGGGACGGTGGTTGGAGAACGCGTGCCTGGCCCACTTCGTGAATTCCGGGCAGGAACTCCACTACTGGCGTGAGGAGCCGTGGGAGGTGGACGGGGTAAGCACGGGCTCGTGGGGTGAGTGGCTCGTGGAGGTCAAGTCCGGTCCCTTCGGCCAGAGCGACCTGCGCGGGCTGGCTCAGGCCGCCCTGAAGTTCCCTGCCTTCAAGCCGGTCGTGCTATGCGATCCCGGCCGAGAGGACATCGCTCGGTCGGCCGGTTTCGCCGCCAGATCGTGGCCGGACTTTCTGCTGAACGGATTGGCCGGTTAGCACACCCTCCATACCGGCGGAGCGTCCCTGAAGTGCGGTGGCGGATTTGCGCGGTTCGGCCCGAAGAGCGTACTGGCATCAGTCCGCCTTCTTCCGCTTCTTGCCCTGGCGTTCCTCCTTGGGGGCGCGTTCCGAAGGGTCGGGGGCGTTGGTTTTGGGGAGGAATTTCGCGAGCTCGGCCTTGCGGGCGGCGAACTCGGCTTTGGCCGCAAGGTTCGTCCACTCGTTGGGATCCTTGGCCTCGTCGTAGAGCTCCTCGTCGCCGTTGGCGTAACGGATGTAGCGCCAGCCCTCGGTGCGCACGGTGTGGTTGTTGAAGCGGTACGTGGTGCGGGCCGGGAGGTCCCACGGCGCCTTGGGATCGGCGAGGAGCCGGCGGATACTCACGCCTTCGTTATGCACGGGTGTGGGAATCCCGCATAGGTCGGTGAGCGTCGGGAAAATGCTCATGAAATCCACGGTGCGCTCGCAGATCGTGTTCGGCTTCGTGACGCCCGGGACCACCCACATGAAGGGCGCCTTGGTGGCCTCCTCCCAAAGCGCGAATTTCCGCCAATGGTGCTTCTCGCCGAGGTGCCAGCCGTGGTCGCCCCAGAGGCAGATGATCGTATTGTCGCGGTAGGCGGACTTCTCGAAGGCATCGAGCAGGCGGCCTAGGTTCATGTCGCAGTACGCGATCGTCGCGAGGTAGGCTTGGATGGCTTCCTTCCAACGGCCCGACTTCTGCATCGGCCCGTGGTCGGTCTCGGGGTGCGCCATCCGCACGGCGGCGGGCGGGAGGTCGTCGAGGTCGTTCTCAAGGTAAGGCGGGAGCTTGATGCTCTCGAGTGGGAACAGGT
>JAURJO010000359.1 GCA_030832235.1 Verrucomicrobiota bacterium | reverse complement strand
GTCGTGTCCGTAGCGCGCGGCGCTGCCGGCCTTCATCGCGGCGAGGGAGCCCATGCCGCGGTACTGTTTGTAGACCTTGCCGTTGATCTCGAGGATCTCACCCGGCGCCTCGCGGCAGCCGGCCAGCAAGCCGCCCAGGATCACGGCGTCGGCCAGCGTGAGCGCCTTCACGATGTCGCCGCTCTTTGTGATGCCACCGTCGGCGATGATTCGCGCGCCGGTCTTCCGCGCGGCGGTTCCCGCGACGTGGAGCGCGGTGAGCTGCGGGATTCCCACGCCCGCGACGATGCGGGTGGTGCAGATGGAACCGGGGCCCTGGCCGACCTTGATCGCGTTGGCGCCGCAGCCGGCGAGAAACTCCACGCCGGCGGCGCTGGTGACGTTACCGGCGATCAGGGTTAGATCCTTGAACGCGCCCCGCACGAGACGGACAACCTCGCCGACCCCGGCGGTGTGGCCGTGCGCGGTGGACACGGCCACGCAGTCGACGTGCTCGGCGACAAGGTGGCCGACGTGCTCGATGATACGATCGCGGTCGAGGGAACCGTCGGGCTTGCGTACAGGGGAAAGTGCCGCGCCGACCACGAGGCGGAAATCATGGTCGCGAGCCGGCTTGCGGCGCGACTTCGACTCGGCCGTGATCCGTTCCACGTCGGAGGCGGTGATGAGGCCGTGCAGGCCGCCGGCGTCGTCGACGACGAGCATCTTGTTAATGCCGACGTTCTCCGTGAAGAACCGGTCCGCGGCGCGAATGGGATCCTTGGCGACTTCGGAATGCCGGGCGGTGCGCAACTGAGCGCGCGGCGTCATGACCTCGGCGACCGGCTTGGATTTGTAACGTTCCTTGACGACGTTGCCCGAAAGCAGGCCGACCAGCGCGCCGGTGGAGTCGACGACGGGGAAGGTGGAGAACGCGAAGCGCTTCGATTCGATGCGGGCGAGGATGTCGCCGATCAACTGGTCGGGGGTGACGGTGATCGGGTCCTGGATGAGCCCGTGGATGTGGCGCTTCACGCGGGCGACCTCCTTCACCTGGTCGCGCGCCGCCATGTTGTAGTGGATGAGGCCGAGGCCGCCGTTCAGCGCCATGGCGATGGCCATCCGCGACTCGGTCACGGTGTCCATATCCGACGAGATTACCGGGATTTGCAGCCGAAGCGACGTGCTCAGCTCAGTGGCGGTGTCGGCATCCTTGGGCAGGATTTCCGAGTACAACGTGGCCAGCGACACGTCGTCGAACGTGAGGCCGGTCGGCAGGTTGGCCCGGAAGAAGGCGTCGGCGGGCAGGAAAAACTCGGCGTCGGCGGAGGCGGCGGAGGAGGCAACCTTGTTCATGGGTTGCCGTGAACGGAGTACGCCCGCGCGGCGCGGGCGCAAACGGAAACTTCGGCCGGCGGACGCGGCGCCTGGCCGCGCCGTTATTTCTTCGCCGCGAGGGGCGCAGTGAAGGTGATCTTGTCGAGCATCTCGACCAGCCGCTTGCGGAGGATTTCGTCCTGCTCCTCGGTGGTCTTGCCGTAGGCCTTGCCCTCGAGGACGCGCTCGGCGAGCTCGATGCTGACCACGTAGACAAAGCTGTTGCGCACGAAGAGGAGGTTGCCGCGTTTGGCGACCGGAACGGTATCCCCGCCCAACGGCTGAACGCGCTCGGGGAACATCGTACCGCCCGGGACGAGCAGGTAGGTGAGCAGCGAGCCGTCCATGGTGCCGGGGACGAACTTCGCGCTCTCGATCTGCACGCCGTTGAAGTTCTGCTTGAAGTCGGCGAGGACGAAATTGCTGAAGAAATAGATGAGATAGTCCTTCGTGCCGCGCGTGGAGTTCTCCCAGCGCTGGGTGGCGTCCTGCTGAAACGCGGCGATGCTCACGTACACGTTGAAGTCGTCCTGGAAGGTGACGACGTTCGGGGTGTCGGTGACGTCTCCGCCCAGCTCCGGCAGCACCGGGATCTGTACGCGGAACTGACCGGTGGGTGAAACGTAGCTTTTGCCCTCGATCCGGCCGGCGAGGTCCTGGGCCGGGGCCACGGAGCCGAGGCAGGCGAGGGAGAGGATCAAGGCGGCGGTGAGGCGGGACATAGTAAAGGCGGAACGAGTAGTGGGAGGCGGGCGGGATTCAAGCCCACGCTGGCGCGCGGCCGGCGAACTCGATCCACCAAGCGACCGGAATTTCCTCCGGCCGGGCGCGCTCGTCGAGGCCTCGTGCCGCAAGGAGTTCGCGCCAGAAGTCGTTTCCCTCGGGCAGGGCCGCCCGCAGCAGCGCACCGATCTGTTTGCGACGCTGTTGGAAGCACGCGCGGATGCAGGCCTTGGCTCCGGCGGGAAAAACGAACGGGGCCTCACGGCGTACCAGGTGCAACAGGTGCGATTCCACATCGGGACGAGGATGGAAACACGCGGCCGACACCTTGTGCCCGGGCGCGTTTTCATAGGCGGCCTGCAGGAAGACGGAAATGGCGCCGAATGATTTCGTGCCGGGCTTCGCGGTATAGCGCTGCGCGGCCTCCAATTGGAGCATCAGGACGAGGCGCGCGGGCAACGGGCCGCCCAGCACGGCGTCGAGCCAAGGTGTCGCGATCGCGTAGGGCAGGTTGGCGACGACCTTGAAGGCTTCGCTCGCCGGGGTGAGGCCTGCCAGCGGGTGCTCCACGGCGTCGCCCTCCAGGAGATGAAAGGTTTCCGGGAACCGCGGGGAGAGTTCCTCGGTCAGGTGGGCGTGCAGGGTGCGGTCTTTCTCGACCGCCCAGACCTTGGCGCCGGCCGCGAGCAGCGCCGTGGTGAGCGTGCCGAGTCCCGGCCCCACCTCCACGATCTCGTCGCCCGGCGCGACGCGCGCGAGCTCGAGGGATTTGCGGACGATATTTCCGTCGACGAGAAAGTTCTGGCCGAGAAAGCGTTTCGGCGCGTGCCCGAGTCGCGCGAGCAACTCCCGCGTGGCGGTCGGCGAAAGCGGCATGGTTCAGCGCGGCGCGCGGCCTTCATCCACCTCGTAGTAGTCGAAAAAGGTGAGGAGG
>JAURJO010000358.1 GCA_030832235.1 Verrucomicrobiota bacterium | reverse complement strand
TCCGCTCTTTTCCGGCTGTGAACCCGGCCTCCGTGCTGGCCAGTTTGCCCGGTGACGCTTGGGTGGGCAGCATCAAACGCGACGACGTGCTCGTGGGGGCGCTGGGAGCGTTGCTGATGTTGATCGTGTTATGGGTGATCATCCGCGATGCCTCCGAGTCGCCGCCGCGGGATCACCCCCGCTAATCCGGCGTACGCCCGTGGCTGCGCGGGTGCGTTCTAGGCGCGTTTAATTGCATCGCCGCGATTAAAAATAGCGGCCCAGATTTCGGCAGGACGGAGCCCCGCCCGGAGCTTTCCCGATCCTTCACCCCATGAAAAAACTCCTCCTGTCGCTCGTCCTCCCGATGCTTGCCACCGGCGTTCTCGGCGCCGCCTCCCCCGCGATCGTTTCGCAGGGCTTCATCTACGAGCGGGCCCCATTCCCGCAATGCCACGCCTCCACGATCGAGGAAGCCGCGGCCGGCGGGCTCGTGGCCTCGTGGTTCGGCGGCACGCGGGAGAAACATCCCGACGTCGGCATCTGGGTCTCGCGCCAGGAAAGCGGACGCTGGACGGCGCCCGTCGAGGTCGCGAACGGCGTGCAGTACCGCAAGCCCGACGGCACGGTTCACCGCCACCCGACCTGGAACCCCGTGTTGTTTCAGCCGCGCAACGGCCCGCTGCTGCTTTTCTACAAATGCGGACCAACGCCGGAAACATGGTGGGGCATGATGATGGAGTCCGCCGACGGCGGCCGCACGTGGTCGCAGCCGCGCCGGCTGCCGGAGGACATCCTCGGGCCGGTGAAGAACAAGCCGGTGCAATTGCCGAATGGCGACATTCTCTCGCCCGTGAGCACCGAGACGCCGGAACGGCAGAGCAAGTGGGCCGTTCATTTCGAGCGGACGCGCGACCTCGGTCGCACCTGGGAGCGCATCGGACCGGTCAACGACGGCGTGGAGATCCGCGCGATCCAGCCGAGCATCCTGTTCCTCGGCGGCGACCGCCTGCTGGCGATCGGCCGCTCGCGGCAGAACAAGGTCTTCGAGGTCGAGTCGGCCGACGGCGGCACGACGTGGAAGCCGATGGCCCTTGGTTCGCTGCCGAATCCCAACTCCGGCACCGACGCGGTCACGCTGCGCGACGGCCGGCATTTGATCGTCTATAACCATGTCCCGGGTGAACCGGGCAAATGGGGCGGCAAGCGCACGCCGCTGAACGTCGCGGTGTCGCGGGACGGTCACACCTGGCAGGCGGGGGTCGTCTTGGAAAAGGACCCGGGGGAATACAGCTACCCGGCCCTCATCCAGTCGAAGGACGGTCTCGTGCACATCACGTACACCTGGAAACGGGAGCGCGTGAAGCACGTCGTGCTTGATCCTTCCCGCCTCGCTCCCCGCGACTACGTCGGTGGGGCCTGGCCGGAATAAGCCTCCCGACGCGTGCCGCGGATCGCCTTCATGACCTCTCCCGTTTCACCCCAGCGGGGCGCACTCGCCCCCTCCTTGCTTCGGATTGCCTCCGTGTTTTTCCTCGCCGCCCCAGCCGTGGCCCAGCCCGCCGCGTCCTCCCCGACCACGACGTTGGAGGCCTTCGAGGTGCTAGGTTCGCGCATCCGGCGCACCGAGGTCGATGGCCCCTCGCCGGTTTCCGTCTACAACGCGGAGGAGATTCGCGCATCCGGAGCGATGAACCTGGCGGACTTTATGCGCACGCTGCCGCAGACCTACAGTGGCGTCGGCGCCGGGCGGAACAGTGCTCCGGATGACCTGAACATGGCGGCCGGGCAGCGCACGGAGAGCGCCCTGCCCTTTATCCCGTTTGCGGGCGCGAGTCCGACGCTCGCCTCCAACGCTCCCGTGCAGACGGGCGTTTCCGGCGTCAGCCTCCGCGGCCTCGGTTCCGGGTCTACGTTGGTGTTGGTGGACGGCCGGCGGGTGGCGCAGGCCGGCGAGCGCAACCGCGGCTCCACGACCGGCCAGGGCTTTGTCGACCTCAACACGATCCCGCTCGGTCTGATCGAGCGCGTGGAGATCATCACCGACGGCGCCTCGGCCATCTACGGCGCCGACGCGGTGGCGGGCGTGATCAACATCGTGTTGAAGAAATCCTGGGTTGGCACCGAGGTGAGCGGCTCGGTCAAGTTCCGCGAGCACGGCGGTGCGCGGGAAAGGCAGGGTACGGTCACGACCGGTTTCGCGGGCGCCGGCGGCAAGCTGCGCGGCACCTTGGCGGTGGATTATTACGACCGCGACCCGTTGTACGCCTCGCAGCGCGCCTTCTCGAAGGCGATGGACTACCGCACGCGGATCCAGGGTTACAGCCCCACGACGGGTGCGCCGGTCTACGGCACCGACCAACGGATCCAATGGGGTTATCCGGCGTCGGTTCAGGCCACCGCCACCGCAGGTTTCACGAGCATTCCCGGCATCCGGGTTCTGCTCGCGCCGGCTGGTTCCGCGACGACGCCGCCGGTGTCGGCCTTCGAGCGGCGCACGACGAATGATCCCGGCCAGACCGGCACGGCGATTCTGGCGCAGGGACAGCGTATCACCAATCCCGCCCAGTGGACCCAGCTCGTCTCCGCCGCCGAACGGCGCGGCGTGACGGGCACGGCCTCCTACCAGCTGACCGAGGGCATAGAGGTTTACGGCAACGCCAGCCGCACGCAGTCAAAGGGCAACGCCGAGACGCTTCCGGCGTACGTGTCGGGCGTCGCGGTCTCGGCGCAGAACAACCTCTTCGGCGAAAACATCACCTTCGGCATGTTGTTGCCGCAATGGGGCCAGGTCTGGCAGCGGACCCGGACGGACTCGACGACGGTGACGGTCGGCGCGCGGGGCAAGGTCCTCACCACCTGGCGTTGGGACGCCGGCTACCGCTGGCAGCAGCAGAAGTACTTCTCGATCAGCCGCGGTTTCAACCAGACGGCCTTCAATTTTTTTGCCAACAACAACGACGCGTCGCAACGCTTCAACCCCTTCATCGACGAGCGGGCTCCCGGCGCGCCGAACCAGAGCGCGTTGCTGGAGCAGACCGCGCTTTATCCGACCGCCGACGGCCGTTCCGGCCTCGAGAGCCTCGACTTCTCCGCGAATGGCGACCTCGTCCGGATGTGGGGCGGCCCGGCTCGCATGTCGTTCGGCGTTTCCTACGAGCGCGACAAGAACACGAACGTCGCCGTGAGCTATGTGGGTTTCCCGGTGGCGACGACGGTCACGCCCTACAGCAGCAAGCGCATCACGCGGGCCGCTTTCAGCGAGTTGCAGCTGCCCTTCGTCGGCAAAGCCAACCGCATCCCGCTGGTGGAGCGGTTCGAGGCCAACCTCGCCGGACGCGCGGAGGACATCACGGGCCAGGAAGGCAGCCGCGTGCCGAAGATCGGTCTTTCCTGGTCGCCCTTTCGCTCCGTGTTATTCCGCGGCAGCCAATCGGAGGGCTACCGCTCGCCGGGCCTCACCGAAAACCGCCGGCCCACGACGACCACGACCACCACCATCAACGACCCGCTGCGTGGCAATTCGCCGACCCCCATCACGCTCGTCACGCGCCCCAATCCCGAACTCGCCGCCGAAACGTCCAAGACCCGTTTCCTCGGCACCGTCGTGGAGATTCCGGCGCTCAAGGGACTTTTGCTGTCGACCAACTATTACCGTACCGAGCAGCGCAACGCGATCCAGTCGCTTTCGAGTACGGTCATCCTCAACAACCCCGCGCTGTTTCCCGGTTGCGGGGTGCGCAACGCGCCGACCGCCGCCGACGCCGCGGCCGGTCTGCCGGGCACGATCAACACGCTCTACTCGCAGTACGTGAACTTCGGCGTGATCCGGAACGACAGCGTCGACTACGGCGTGGATTACCGCCTGCCCGGCGAGAAGTTCGGCCGCTGGCGGTTGGGAGTGAACGCGGCCAAGACCATCCGGCAGTCGCGCCAGCTCACCGTGGGCACCGCGCCCATCAACGATGTGGGCGACACTTACTCGAGCCCGCGTTGGAACATCGCCTCCTCCTTGTACTGGAGCCGCGGCGCCTGGAGCGCCTCCGCGCAGCACAGCTACATGAGCGGCTTTAACACGAACCAGGCGGGCGTGACGCCCTCCACGTACACCACCCCCGCGATGAGCCTCATCGACGTGCGCGGCACCTACGAGTTCAAGCGGGCGCTCTGGGGCCGGTTCGGCAAGGGGGTGCGCGTCGGCGCGGGTATCGCCAATCTCACCGATAAGGAGCCGCCGTTCTTCAACAACATCTACGGCTTCAACGCCGGTCTCCACGGCCGCTGGGCCTTCGGCCGCACCTTCGAGGCCACGTTCGCGGTCCCGTTCTGAACGCGCGTCCCCTTCGCATCCTCAACCGCACCGTAACCTAGAAGTTTCCTCATGAATAAGCGTCTTCTGCTCCTTCTCGCCGCCTGCGCTCTGCCGGCGGCTCTTCCCGGCCAGGCGCCGGCGGCCGCGATGGCGGCCCCGCAGGCCACGCTCGCGGCCGGCGCCGCGGCCCCTGACTTCACGACGCTCGATGTCGCTGGCAAGGAAGTGCGCCTCGCTGATTTCAAGGGCAAGATCCTCGTCCTCGACTTCTGGGCAACGTGGTGCGGGCCGTGCATCGCCTCGTTCCCGCACACCCAGGAGGTCGCGGCGAAGTACAAGGAGCAGGGCGTGGTCGTGCTGGCCGCCGGCACCAGCGACACCAAGGACAAGTTCCTCCAGTGGATCCCCGCGAACCAGGGCAAGTACCCCGACATCCGTTTCACCTACGACCCGAAGGAACGCGGCGAGGACCGCGCCTCGGCGAAGTTGTACCGCGTGCGCGGCATTCCGACCCAGTTCATCATCGGACGCGACGGCGTGATCGCCGCCGTCGTGGTGGGAAATTCTCCCGGTGACGCGCGGTCGGAGGCGGCGCTGGCGAAACTGGGCGTGAAGGTCGACGCCGCCACGGTCGCCAAGGGAGAGGCGCAGCTGAAGGAATCCGCCGAGGAGGAAAAGCGTCGCGCCGCCGAGGCCGCGCGCCTCGCCGCCAACCCGCCGCCGCCGTTCATGTCCGAGTTTGGGAAGCTCAAGGGCGGTTCGCCCATGCCCGACTTCGCGATGGGCACCGCGGACGGAAAGCCGGCCAAGTTCTCCGACTTCCGTCGCGGCAAACCGGTCATCATCGGGCTCTGGAATGCCGGAGGCGGCCCGGGCGACGCTTTCCTCGCGCGCTGGAACGCCTTGGCCAAGACCTACGCCACCGAGGTGGATTTCCTCGGCATCGGCGGATACGACACCGTTGAAGCGCTGCAGGGCTGGCTGGCTAAGAACCCCGGCCTCGCCTTCCGGGTCGCGCACGACGGCGTCGGCAAGCTCACGCCGCCGGCCAAGACCCGCGAGCAGATGTCGCCCGAGGAGCTCAAGGCGGAGTCCGAACGCTCCCGTGCCTTTTACGCGCGCGCGATCTCGATGCAGATCGGCGGGGTGATCACTCCAATCCCGACGACCATCGCAGTATCGGCCGAGGGCAATCTCATCGGTTGGTCCGCGGGCTTCGGGCCCAACTACGGCGAGACCATCGGCAACCTGCTGCTCCGGGCCGGCGTCAAGCTGGCCGAGGCCGACCGTCCGAAGAAGGTCACCACCGATGCCGAGTTGAAGGCCTACATCGAGGAACGTGCCGCGCGTGCTTCCTCCCCGCGGATCAAGATGCTCGAACCGGGAGCGGTGGCGCCCGACTTCACGACCACCGATCTCGCCGGCAAGCCGGTCAAATTGAGCGACTACCGCGGCAAGGTGGTGGTGCTCGATTTCTGGGCGACGTGGTGCGGGCCGTGCATCAACTCGATGCCGCATACGCAGGAAGTGGCCGCCAAGTACAAGGACCAAGGTGTGGTGGTGCTCGGTTCCTGCACCAGCGACACGCGGGACAAGTTCGAATCGTGGGTGAAGGCCAATCAGGCCAAGTATCCGGACTTCATTTTCTCCCACGACCCTGCCGAGCGGGGCGCCGACCGCGCCTCCGCCAAACTCTACGGGGTGGGCGGCATTCCGCAGCAGTTCATCATCGGTCGCGACGGCAAGATCGCGGCGACCGTCACCGGCTATCTGGCCGGCGAGGTCCTCCTCGACGCCGCTCTGGCGAAGGCGGGCATCAAGGTGGCGCCCGAGATCCTGGCCAAGGCCGAGATCGACGCGAAGAAGCGCGACGCGATGCGCTGAGCGCCGCGGCGCGCTCAGCCCGCCGCTTCCCAGCGGCCGTAGATTCCGCAGGGCAGCACCTTCCCGTCGCTGCGGACGGGAAGGCCGACCTCGCCCGCTGTGATTCGGCCCGCACGGCCGGGCATGAGCTCGGCGAGCAGGTTGGCCACGACCGTCGGCGAAAGCCTCGCCGTGTAGGCGTTGATGAGCAGGAAGAGCGGCGCGTCGCTCAACAGCGCGCGGCACTCCTTCAGCAATTCCCAGAGGTTGTCCTCCAGCCGCCACATTTCTCCCGAGCTGCCGCGGCCGTAAGTCGGCGGATCCATGATCACGGCGTCGTAGCGCCGGCCGCGCTTGAGTTCGCGGCGCGCGAACTTGAGGCAGTCGTCCACGATGTAGCGCACGGGCGCGTCCGCGAGTCCGCTCAGCGCGGCGTTATCGCGACACCATTTCACCATGCCCTCGGCGGCGTCGACGTGGCACACTGACGCGCCGGCCTTCGCCGCGGCCACACTCGCCGCTCCGGTGTAGCCGAAGAGATTCAGCACGGCGACCTCCCGGCCTGCTTTTCGCGCGGCGG
>JAURJO010000357.1 GCA_030832235.1 Verrucomicrobiota bacterium | reverse complement strand
GCGACGGCAGGAGGACGGCAGCACCGACTCGCGATATTCCGCCGACTGCCGGTCGAAAATCTGCGTGGAGGGCATCGAAACCACACGCACTCCGGCACCCAAAGTCTTCGCGGCGCCAAGCGCGAGCTGCAGCTCGCTGCCCGTGCCGATGATGATGTGGGTGAGCGGGGCCGTTTCGCGCAGGGCAACGTAACCGCCCTTGAGCACTCCCTCCCGGCGCGTCTGCACCGAGATCTCATTGAGCGTCGGAAGCGCCTGGCGGGTAAGCGCGAGCAAGGTGGGTCCGTCCGTGCGCGCCAGCGCCGACGCGAAGGCGCCGGCCGTCTCCTCCGGGTCCGCCGGACGGATGACATCGAGGTTGGGAATGACCCGCAGCCCCGCGATCGTCTCGACCGGCTGGTGGGTCGGACCGTCCTCGCCGACTCCGATGGAGTCGTGCGTGTAGATGTAAACGACGGGAAGCCGCGCCAGTGCCGCGATGCGCATCGCCGGCCGCGAGTAGTCGGCGAACACGAGGAAAGTCGCGATGCTGGGACGGAAAGTGCCGTCGTACGCGATGCCGTTGGCGATCGCCGCCATGCCATGCTCGCGGATGCCGAAGCGAACATTGCGACCCGTGCGGCACGCCGGCTCGAAGTCCTTGTCGGCCGCGATATAGTTGAGCGTTGAACCGTAAAGGTCGGCGCTGCCGCCGATGAGGAGGGGCAGCTTGGCCGCGAGCGGCTGGAGGACGTCGCGACCGGCGGCGCGCGTGGCGAGCTTGGCATCGGCCGGGAACGCCGGCACCGCCTCGAGCAAAGCGGCGGCCGCGGGGGCGCGGTCGGGAGCGGCCGAGTCGAGCAGTTCCGCGAGCGCCGGATTCGCGGCGCGCCACGCCTTCTGCATCCGCGACCACTTGTTGCACGCGCGGATCAGGCGCTGGCGATGGCCATCGAAGTAGGCACGGACATCATCGCTAACAAAGAAGTGTTGATCAGCAGGAAGCCCGAGGCCGGCGCGCGCCGAGTCCGCGAACTTCGCCCCGCCTTCGCCGTGGCCCTTGGCGGTGCCGGCCACCTCGGGAATGCCGCGTCCGATCTGGGTGCGCGCGATGATCAACTGGGGCCGGCCGGACTTGGTTTTCTTCGCCTTGTTGAAGGCCTTGAGGATCGCCGCGAGGTCATGACCGTCGATCGTCTGGACATCCCAGCCGATGGACTTGAAGCGGAGCGCGGCGTTCTCGCTCTGCGTCTTCGCTGCCATGGCGTCGAGAGTGACGTCGTTGGCGTCGTAAATCAGGATGAGGTTGTCGAGCTGCTGGTGGCCGGCGAAGGCCACCGCCTCCATGGCGACACCCTCCTGCATGCAACCGTCGCCCGCGAGGCACACCACATGGTAATCGAGAAGCGTGTGCTCGGGCGTGTTGAAACGCGCGGCCGCCATCTTGCCGGCAAGCGCCATACCGACGGCGTTGCCGATGCCCTGACCGAGCGGACCGGTGGTCGACTCTACGCCGGGAGTCTCACGAAATTCCGGATGGCCCGGGGTTACGCTGTGCAGAGAGCGGAACTTGCGCACCTGTTCGAGCGGCACGTCGTAGCCGCTCAGGTGCAGCCAAGCGTACAGGAACATCGAGCCGTGGCCGGCGGAGAGGACGAAACGGTCGCGGTTGATCCACTGCGGACGCTCCGGGTTGTGCACCAACGCGTGACCGAAAAGCACGGCGCCGATCTCCGCTGCGCCGAGCGGAAGGCCGAGGTGGCCGGAGGAGCA
Organism: Verrucomicrobiota bacterium; assembly: GCA_030832235.1. Classification (GTDB taxonomy): domain Bacteria; phylum Verrucomicrobiota; class Verrucomicrobiia; order Opitutales; family Opitutaceae; genus ER46. The sequence goes on along the minus strand of JAURJO010000357.1, from coordinate 13,786 downwards.
GGCGTGGACCGCATCGATCGCGAGCCCGCGGGCCTGATTGGCGGCTTTGCCGAGAAGGAGAGTTTGCAGCGTCATACGAGGAAACCGGTGAGAGGTACAGGCCGCCACGGGAGCGGGGAAGCATGAATTTCCCCGGAGAGCCTGACAGTCGGGCGGCACGAGACTGCCACGAACAAACTAAAAGAGCGGACCCGGTGAGGTCCGCTCTCGCGAATGGGACGGAACGCGCGATCAGCTCGCGGCCGCGGGGGCCGGAGCGGCCGCGACCTTGGCGGCCTTCTCGGCCTCGTGCTGCGCGTGGATCTCGGCGGCGCGGTCCTTTTCCTTGATCGCGACGGCCGCCTTGCCGGTGCGCTGACGCAGGTAGTACAGCCGGGCGCGCATGGCCTCGGACTCGCGCTCGACCTCGATCTTTTCGATGTTGGGAGAGTTGACCGGGAAAACACGTTCCACGCCCTCGCCGTAGCTGAGGCGGCGGACGGTGAACGTCTCGTGGATCCCGCTGCCCTTACGGGCGATCACGATACCAGCGTAAATCTGGACCCGCTCCTTGTCGCCCTCGCGGACCTTGGTGTGCACGCGCACACCGTCGCCGACTTTGAACGGCGTGATGTCATTCTTCACCTGATGGGCGGTGATCTCCTTGATGATCGGGTTCATGGCAGTGAGTTATTTAAGTAAATCTGGCCGGACGAGCCGGGTTTTTTCCTCCTGACGCGCGAGCCGCCATTTCTCGATTTCGGCATGGTTGCCGGAGAGCAGAACCCCGGGAACGGACATGCCCCGAAATTCGGCGGGACGCGTGTATTGAGGAAAGTCGAGCAACTTGCGGGTGAAGGATTCGTGCGTCAACGACTTTTCCTCCCCGAGCACTCCGGGAATGAAACGCGCGAGCGCATCGATGACCACGGCCGCCGCGAGCGTGCCGTTGGTGAGCACATAATCCCCGATCGAGATCTCCTGATCGATCACGCGGTCGCGGATGCGCTGGTCGATTCCCTCGTAGTGCCCGCTGAGCATCACGAGGTGGCGCTCGCGCGACAGTTCCTCGGCGAGCGCGGTGGAGAAGGGCTGCCCGTCCGGAGTCAGATAAATCCGCCGGCAACCGGGCGTCTGCACCTGCTCGATCGCGGCGAAGACGGGTTCGGGTTTGAGCACCATGCCAGCCCCTCCGCCAAACGGCCGGTCGTCCGCGGTGCGATGCTTGTCCGTGGTCCAATTTCGCAGGTCATGCACCCCTACGGCCAAGTGGCCCGCCGCTATTCCCTTACCGAGGATGCTCTCGGCCAAAACGCCGTCCAACATCCGCGGGAACAGCGTCAGGACGTCGATTCGGAGGGCCATGGGGTGATGCGCGGGCAAAAAAAATCGCCCGGCGGACCGGGCGATCGTGAAAGGGAAGATTCCCGGCTCAGCTCGCCGCGGCGACCGAGCGGCGCGCCTTCTTGATCATGGCGTGCATGGTGTCCGTGGGCGTGGCACCCTTGCTCAGCCAGTAATCGACGCGCTCCAGGTTGATGTTGATCGGATTGCCCTTGGTGCGCGGCGTGTAGGTGCCGAGGTTCTCGACGGCGGCTCCGTCGCGGCGCGAACGCGCTTCGGCGACGACAACGCGATAGAGGGGCTGGTGCACGGAGCCAACCTTGGTGAGGCGGATTTTAAGGGCCATGTAGGAGACGTTTACGGAGCGGTTCTTGCTTGGAAAAACCGAGGAGGACACGAACCGACAATCAGCTTGTCAAGCCCCTGTTCCGCCAGCTTCCTCCGCCCCTTATGCTCAAAGCCGGCATCGTCGGTCTGCCCAACGTAGGCAAGTCGACCCTCTTCAACGCCCTCACCCGCTCGCGCAAGGCCGAGGCCGCCAACTATCCGTTCTGCACCATCGATCCCAACGTCGGCGTGGTCATCGTCCCCGACGAGCGGCTCGCCGTCCTCCAGCGGATCGCGAAGACCGGGGTCGTCGTCCCCGCCGCCATCGAGTTCGTCGATATCGCCGGCCTGGTAGCCGGCGCCAGCAAGGGCGAAGGGCTCGGCAACCAGTTCCTCGCCAACATCCGCGAGGTCGACGCCATCGTACAAGTTGTGCGCTGCTTCGAGGATTCCGACATCGTCCACACCATGGGTAAGGTTGACCCGGTGCGGGACATCGAGGTCATCACCACCGAACTCGTGCTGGCCGACCTCGACGCCGTGACCAAGCGCATCGAGAAATCCCAGAAGAAGGCGAAGTCCGGCGACAAGGAAGCCCAGGCCGAGATCGCTCTCCTCCAACGCCTCGAGCCGCACCTCAATGCTGGCAAGACCGCCAATCTGCTCCCTGCCACCGAGGACGAGCAGAAGATGATGAAACTTTTCCAATTGCTGACGGCGAAGCCGGTGCTCTTCGCGTGCAATGTCGCGGAGGGCGACCTCGCCACCGCGGAACAGAACCCGTTCGTGCAGCAGGTCGCCGGCTACGTGCGTTCCCACCACGACGCCGCCTACGTGCCGATCAGCGCCCGCATCGAGTCGGAGCTCATCGACCTTGCGCCCGAGGAGGCCAAGGCGTTCCTGAAGGACCTGGGCGTCGATGACTCCGGCGTGTCCAAACTGATTCAAGCGAGCTACACGCTGCTCGGCCTGCAGACCTACTTCACCGCCGGTGAAAAGGAAGTGCGCGCCTGGACGATCCGCAAAGGCTGGAAGGCCCCGCAGGCCGCCGGGGTGATCCACACCGACTTCGAAAAAGGGTTTATCAAGGCCGAGGTGGTTTCCTACGCCGACCTCAGCCGGCTGGGCAGCGTGGCCGCCGCCCGCGACGCCGGAAAATACCGCCTGGAGGGCAAGGAGTACGTGTTCGCCGACGGCGACGTCGCGCTGTTCCGCTTCAACACCTGACCTGCGACGGGATCGTTTGCCGGCCGGAGTTGCGGCCGAGACCTCGGGGCCTTTGCGTGCGCCTATGCGCTGGTGGAAGCTCCTTACCCTGCTCGTTCTCGCGTCCGCGGCCTCGCACGCACATCCGGAGATCGAGGCAGGTCTGACCCGCTTGAACGCCGCCCTCGCCGCGGACCCGCGCAATCCGGACCTGCTGCTGGAACGCGGCGAACTCTACGCACGGCACGAGGACTGGCTCCACGCCGAGGCCAACTACCTCGCGGCCGCCGAGATCACCCCGCGTCACGCCGGAATCGCCCGCGCGCGCGGCTCCCTCGCCCTCGCACAAAACCGGCCCGCCGACGCGTTGAATCATTTAAACGAGGCCAAGGCACTGGATCCCGCCGACTCCTTCGTGCGGATCCTGCGGGCCCGAGCCTTGCGGAAGCTGGGTAGGATCGATGAGGCGGGAAACGAGTACGACCGCGTGCTCGACCGGCTACGCTCACCCTCCCCCGACCTGTTTCTCGAGCGCGCCGCGTTGCTCCCGCCAACGGAGGCTTTGACGGTGCTGGAAACGGCACTCCGCCGCCTCGGCCCGGTACCCGCCCTGGAACTCCGCGCCCTCGCGGTGGAAGAAACGCTCGGCCGGGTTGATGCCGCCCTCGCCCGTCTCGACCGCCTCTCCGCCGGCGCCGAGCGGAAGGAAACCTGGCTACGGCGCCGCGGGGACCTCCTCCTCCGGGCCGGCCGAGAAAAAGAGGCGCGCGCCGCCTACGCCGCAGCTCTCGCCGCCCTGGCCGCTTTGCCGGACTGGTTGAGGGATTCGCCCGAATTGCTGAACCTCACCAAGGAGCTCGCAACCCTCTCCCGTTCCACACCGTCTTCCCCACCATGATACTCCGCCCCCTCCTTCTCCTCGCCGGAATCACGCTGATTCTCGCGCCAATCTCAGCCGCGCCCAGCATCCTCCGCGGCCCGTACCTCCAGAGCGCGACGCCCGACAGCATCGTCATCCGCTGGCGAACCGACACCACCGAAGGTTCGGTCGTATCCTACGGCACCGAGCGCGGCCAATTGACCAAGGTGGCGAAGGCCGACGGCGTCTCCGCCGAACACATCGTCCAGTTAAACGGCCTCCAGCCGTCGACGACGTACTACTACTCCGTGGGCGCCGCGCCGCTCGCGCCACCCGCCCCCGGCAAGGCCGTGGCCGAGGATGCCCCGGGGCGCCCGTCCACCTACAGTTTCACCACGCCGCCCCCCGTCGGCACGGTGAAACCGACACGAATCTGGGTGCTGGGCGACCCAGGCACGAAGGGCGACATCCAGCGCGCCGTGCGCGACGCCTATTATGCGTTCACCGGCAAGCGCGCGACCGACCTCTGGCTGCTGCTCGGCGACAACGCCTACCCGGAGGGCACCGACGCCGATTACCAAAAGGCGATCTTCGAGATGTACCCGGTGACGCTGCGCACGTCTCCGGTGTGGCCCGCGCTCGGAAACCACGACGGGCGCAGCGCCAACTCGGCGACGCAATCGGGCGTCTACTACGACATCTTCACACTGCCCACGCGCGGACAGGCCGGCGGCGTGATGTCGGGCACGGAGGCCTACTACTCGTTCGACTACGCCAACATCCACTTCATCTGCCTCGATTCGCACGACAGCGGCCGGAATCCCGATGGCGCGATGATGCAGTGGCTCAAGGCCGACCTCGCCGCGACCACCCGCGACTGGATCATCGCCTTCTTTCATCACCCTCCCTACACGAAGGGCACCCACGATTCCGACAAGGATAGCGACAGCACCGGCCGTATGAACGACATGCGGGGGATCTTCCTGCCGGTCCTCGAGCAAGGCGGAGTGGATCTGGTCCTAACCGGCCACTCCCACGTCTACGAGCGTTCCCCTTTGATCAACGGACACTACGGCAAGAGCCCGACCTTCGACGCGGCGAAGCACGTCTTGCAGAAAGGCAGCGGCCGCGAGGGCGGCGACGGCGCCTACCGCAAGAAGCGCGGCCGGATTCCCAACGCGGGCGAGGTTTCCGTGGTGACAGGCAGCGCCGGTCACGCCGGCTCGAAGCCGCCCCCGCTCAACCACCCGGTTTTCTACATCGCGATGAACGAGGCCGGTTCCTCGGTGATCGACGTCGACGGACTGCGGCTGGACCTGACCTTCATCACCGACAAGGGCGAGAAGAAGGATTGGTTCACCATGATCAAGGAGTAGGTCCGGTCCGGCGCCGCCCCCGGGCGTCAGCTCACAGGGAGATTTTGATGCCCTTGCGCAGGTAGGTGGGGACGTCGAGGTCGTGGCCGTCGAAGAGATTGCGGTCCGTCTTCTCGAAGTGCCCGCGGCTCTCCACCTCGCCGAATCCGAACTCATCCTGCGCGGCGAGCGGAGTCGTTGCCGCCGGTGAGCTGGTCAAGGTCACGGAGGTGACGGTAGCGGGCGCTGGCTCGACCGGTTTCGCGGCGGCGGTCGCCACGGGCTGCGGGCGTTGGCGCGCCGGAGGGGGCACGGCGCGGCGGCCCGGCGCCACCCGCCCGCCGAGGTCGCTGGTACCGATGACGCAAATCTCCACGCGGCCCGCCGCGTTCTCGTCGATCACGGCGCCCATCGTGATGTGGGATTCGCGCCCGAACTGGTCGGTGACCGCCGACATGATCTCGTTCACGCGAGGCAACGTGAGATCCGGGCCGCCGATGATGTTGACGAGCAAACGATCCGCCTTACGCGCGAAGTCGGGCGTGTGCAGCAACGGGCAAAGCTTCAGGCTATTGAGCGCATCGGTCACCGCCGTCTCGCCGCGACCCTCACCGAGACCGAACAAGGTCTTGCCGCCACGCTGGCCGAAAGCCTGCCGAAGGGTGGCGAAGTCGACGTTGATCAGGCCGGTTTTGAAGAGCATCGCCCAGATGGACTTCACGCCGCGCCCGATCCACTCGTCGGCGCGCGCGAAGGAATCGAGCACCGTTTCACCCTCCGCCGCCTCCTGCATGAGCACGTCGTTCGGCAACGGGATCACCGCGTCGCACACGGCCCGGAGCGCCCGCAATCCCTCCTCGGCCTGCTTCAGGCGCCGTCCGCCCTCGAAGCTGAATGGCATCGTCACGAAGGCTATGACCAGCGCGCCGGCCTCCGCCGCGACCTCGGCCACGACGGGCGACGCGCCGCTCCCGGTGCCGCCACCCATGCCGGTGACGAGAAACACGAGATCGCAGTCCTTCACGACCGCGGCGATCTTGGCGCGATCGGCGTCGGCCGCCTCGCGGCCACGCTCAGGGTCGCCGCCCGCACCGAGACCGCGCGTGACGCCCATACCGATCAGCACCTTGTCCTGCACCGGCGAACTCGCGAGCGCCTGATAGTCGGTATTGATCACGGCCAGCTGCAGCCGGTCGAGATTCTCCATCTTGAGACGATCGACGGCGTTGGAGCCGGCCCCGCCGATGCCGACCAGCTTGATGGCGATGTTGCGATCGGTAAGCAGGGCCTGCTCCAGGGGAAGTTCGTTGAGATTCATGGTCGCGACGGATCGGGATCGTTCAGGAATTCGAGAAAAGTTTTCGCAGGCCGGACAGGAAGCCGGAGCCCTGCCCGCGTCCCGCGAGCCGCTCCGATCGGTGCCCCACGCCGCAGTAGAGCAGACCGAGGGCGGTATGGTAACCCGGGTCGCGGAGGTTCTCGCCGATCCAGGTGGGCGCCTCACCGAGGTGCGCTGGAACACCGAACACCCGCGCCGCGACCCCGGCGATGCCCGGCAGTTTCGCCGTGCCGCCCGTGAGCACCACGCCGCCGGCGCAGGTCTCGGGGCTGAACGCGTTGCCGAGCCGTGCCTTCACCACTTCGAGGATCTCCTGGGTGCGCGCCGCGGTGATCTGCTCGATCGCCTGCTGGGGAAACTGCCGGTCGCCAATGGCGAAAGTGCCGTCGAGCCAGACCTTCTGCATACGCTCGCGCGTGACAACGTCGGCCCGGCCGTGGCGCAGTTTCAGCTTCTCCGCCTGGGCCTCCTTCAGCCGCAGGCCGATGCTCAGGTCGTTGGTGAGGTGGGAACCTCCGACCGCCACCACTCCGGTCGTGTGCGCCGCGCCGTCCCGGTAGAGCGCGTAGTCGGTGGTGCCCGCGCCGATATCAATCACCAGCACGCCGTTCTGCCGCTCTTCGGGCGTCGTCACCATGTGCCCCGCCGCCAGGCTGGAGAGCACGAGCTCGCCCACCTCGAGATTGAAGCCGCGGATGACGTGAATCGTGTCGGCCAGACGCTGCTCCAGCCCGTGCACGGTCCAGTAACCGACCTCGAGGCGCTGTCCCACGAGATTCTCGGGGCTGCCCGGCACGAGGCGTCCGTCGAGACGGAACGGCCGGCGGATGTGGTGCACGACCATACGGCCGTGCGGCAGTTCCTTGGCCTTGGCCAGCTCGCAAACGGTGCGGACGTCACCGGCCTCCACCATGTTGTCGGACGCCTTCACGTTCACCGAGGCCTCGTTGTAAAAACCCTCCAGATGACTGCCGGTCTGCGCGAGGAACACGGTGTCGATGCGTTCCCCGGCCTCGCGCTCGGCGAGTTCCAGCGCGCGGTGGGTGCATTCGCTGGCCGCCTTGTAGTCGACGACGGCGCCCTTGATGACGCCGCGCGACGGGCACTCGCCGCGACCGATGATGGCGAGCTCGCGGCCGGTGTGCTCGCCGATGAGGACGGTGATCTTGGAGGTGCCGATCTCGACGGCGCCGATGAAGGTGGTGCGGGAGCTCACGGGGAAGTGCGTTGCGGGGAGGCGGGGGGAAGGATGGAGAAAACCGGACGGGCGGCGGGCGGGCGGGTCGCGCCGCGCGGACCCGCGGCGGGCGCCACGTCCGGCGCGTCGATCCGCACGGGGACGTTTCGTCCGTACGAGAGGTCGATGCGCACGCGCGCGGCCGGCGTGTTCGCCAGCCGGTCGACCAGGTAGTCGAGCTTGGCCAGCTGGCCGAAATACTCCCGCGAGGCGGAGAAAACCACCGTGGAACCGTTGCGCGTCGCGACCTCGATCTCCCGGTCCGACTCCAGTCGGGCGAGAGAGACCGAAACCCAGGAACGGTAGAGCGACAGGGCCGCGAACTGCGCGTCGGAGAGCAATTGCGCGACGGGCGTAAGACCCGGGATCCGGCGGAAACCGTCGCCTTCCACCACCAGCGAAACGCCGGCGAGCCACGGCAAGCCTTCGATCATCGCGGAGTCATAGCCGGCTCCCTGGAATATCGTACCATCCGCCGCCACCAGGAGATCGCGCGGCGCCGGCCCCGACTCGACGCGCACGCGCGCCACCGGGCTGCGCTCGGTGATCCGAACGACGAGCCGATCGGGAAACTCGCGCGAGAGCGCGGCGGAATCCACCTGCCCGTCCCGCAGCAACCGCGCGCGCAAACGGGACAGGTCAAGTTCCATCAGCGTCACGCCCGCCGGCAGCGCCAGCGTGTTCCGCAGCCACACCTCGTCGAGGACGCCCCCCGCGGAGGTCCGCAGTTCCAGGCGCCGCAACGCGCCTGCTTTGGCGGAAGGTCGCACATCTCCGGCCTTGGGTGACACGGACGTCAGGAGATACCAGGCGCTCGCCCCGAGCGCGGCCACGCCGAGCACCGCCCCGATCGTCCGCACGCTCACCATGAGGCGCCGCCAGCGGCCGCCGCGCGACATCGCGCGCGGTCGCACCGGCTGGGCGATGTCGCGCCAGCTGCGGACGGCCGGGGTGCGGATCGCGCCGGTGCTCACTTCCGTCCTCCCCTCGCCGACTGGAAACGGGTGACCGACGGCGTGACCAACTCGCGGACCAACGCCGTGAAATCGAAACCCGCGCAACGCGCGCTCATCGGCAGGAGACTCGTCTCCTTCATTCCCGGCAGCGTGTTGATCTCGAGCATGAACGGACCGTCGTCGGTCAGGATGAAATCCACCCGCGCGTAATCCCGACAGCCGCAGGCGGCGAACGCGGCCTCAGCGGCCCGCCGTACCGTCGCCGACAGCTCATCCCCTAGCGGCGCCGGGGCGAAGTACTCGGTCATTCCCTTCGTGTACTTGCTCGTGAAATCGTAGACGCCGGAGCGCGGACGGATCTCGACGATGCCCATCGCGCGCCCGCCCAGCACGCCCACCGAAAGCTCCCGGCCGGTCAGCCGTCGCTCGACCAGCCATTCACCGCGCTCGATCGCCGCGAGGCTGGCCACCAACTCGGCACGCGTGCCGGGCAGAGACAGGCCGACACTACTGCCCTCGGCGTTGGGCTTCACCACGACCCGCTCCCCGAGCGCCGCGATCACCGCATCGGCGTCAGGTTTCGCGGCCGCCGTAAAACGGATCCCCGGGGAAACCAGCACGCCCCGCGACGCCGCCAGCTCCTTGGTACGGGTCTTGTCCATCGTCACCGCGCTGGCCGCGGCGTCGCATCCCGCGTAATGAATCCCCGCCGCATCGAGCAGGCGCTGCATCCCGCCGTCCTCGCCGAACGTGCCGTGGAGCGTGGAGAAGACGACGTCCCGAGCGGGATCCAAACCCGCGGGCAACGTGGCGGCGCCGACCTCGACGAACCGCGTCGGGAAGGAACGCGCCAGCGCCAGCGCGCTGGCGCGGCCGGAACCGAGCGAGACCTCGCGCTCCGCGGATACACCGCCGGCGAGAACCACGATGACGGGCGATGGCAGGCTCACAGGAAATCCTCCCACCGCCGGCCGAAACACAGCACTTCGGGCTCCAGCAGCACGCCGGACCGCTCCCGTACCGTCGCGCGGATCCGCCGCATGAGGGCGAACACATCGGCCGCGCGCGCGGCGCCGAGATTGATGATGAAATTGGCATGCACCGTGGACACCTGCGCGTCGCCCTCGCGCGCCCCCTTGAGTCCCGCCTCGTCGATGAGCCGGCCCGCGGCCCCGCCGGGCGGGTTCCGGAAAACGCATCCCGCGCTCCGCTCCTTCGGCTGCGACTCCTGCCGCTTGCGCCGGTAAACATCGATCTGGCGCCCGATGGCATCGCCCTCCGCCTGGGCGGCGGGCCGAAGCAGCGCCCCGAGGGCGATCGCTCCCTCCAATCCCCGGCATTGGCGGTAGTCGACACCCATCGCCGCGCGCGGCAGGAGCACGACCTCACCGTCCGCGCGCAGAACCTCCGCCTCGTCGGTCACATCCCAGATCCAGCCGCCCATCGCGCCCGCGTTCATGCGCAACGAACCGCCGACGCTGCCGGGAATGCCCTCGAGAAACTCGAATCCCTGCAGCCCGGCCTTAACCGCCTGTCCGCACAGGCTCTTCAGACGCAGTCCCGCTCCAGCGCGGATGCGTCCATCCGCCTGCGGTGAAAACGCCGACCACGCCGCATGGCTGAAGGCGACCACGACCGCGTCGACGCCGTCGTCGGGCACCACGAGGTTGGATCCGCGACCGATCGGCAGCAACGGCACGCCGGCCGCGGCCGCGCCGCGCACGACAGCGCGAAGATCGGCGACGTTCGCCGGTTCCGCCAAGACACGCGCCGAGCCGCCCACCCCCATCGTCGTGCGGCTGCCGAGGGACTCTTCGCGGGTGATCCGGGTCTCCGGCCCGACGCCGGCGCGCAGCACCGACGCCACGTCATCCCAGTCGGGAAGCGACAGGGCGCCGGCGGTCGGGGCGAGAAGGCTGTTCACGGGAAAGGGCGAAAACGATTTCAGGCGGCGGCGAGGCCGGCGCGGCCGGCTCCGGCGTTGGCGCCGCCGATGGCATCGAGGTCGGCCAGCATGGTCTCCAGCGGATCGGCGCGATCCAGGCGCTGCAGCGCGTCGCGCCACGCGGCCAGCCGGAACTCGTCGGCCAGCGCGGCCTGCACCAGCCCGGTGAGCGTCTCGATCCGGTCCTGCGTGACCACCACGCCGCCGCCCTCCGCGGCGAGCCAGCGCGCGTTGGCCTCCTGATGGTTGTCCGCCGCCTCCGGATACGGCACGAGGACCGCGGGCGTGCCGCAACGGATCAGCTCGGCGATCGTGCCCGCCCCCGCCCGCGAGACGACGAGGTCGGCCGCGCTGAGCAGGTCGGCCATGCGGCCGCAGAACGGCTCGAAGATCGCGCGGACCGTGCCCTCGGGTGTCACCGTGTCCACCGTGCCGGTGCGGTCCTTGCCCGGACCCGTCACCACGTAGAGCTGCACGCCCGCCGCGGCCAACGGGGCGACGGCGCTCCGAGCCCAGGTGTTCAAGGCACCGGCCCCTTGGCTTCCCCCGAGCACCGCCAGCACGCGGCGCGACGGATCAAGACCGAGGGATGGGCGCGCGACCGAAGACGAACCGCGGCGGATCTCGCGCCGCACCGGCAGGGGCAAAGGCCGTATGACGTCCCCGCGCAGACCGGGCAGCGAAACCCCGGGAGGCAGATAGACGCGACGGGCGAGACGTCCGAGCGTCCGCACGGCACGGCCCGGGACGCGATTCGACTCGTGCAGGGCCACGGGCACGCCGAGCAGGCGGGCCGCGATCACCAGCGGGAGGGAGGTGAACCCGCCGAAGCCGACGACGGCCCGCGGACGCTCGCGCCGCAGCACCCGCCAGCAAAGCCGGACCGCGCCGGCCTGTGACCAGAGAAAACGGGCCGCCGCCAACGGATTCCAAGCGAAACCGCCGCCCGGCATGGCGATGAATTCAAGTCGCGGATACCGGCTGCTGAGCTCCGCGTCGACACGCCGGCGGCTGATCAGAAGCACGGCCCCGTCGCCGCGTGCGGCGAGGCCCTCCGCCAGCGCGATTCCCGGTGAAAGGTGGCCACCGGTGCCGCCACAGGAGATGACGAAGCGGTTCACGCGTGCACCTCCCGCATCGCACCCGAACCGCGGGGCAGCGTCGCCCGGCCCCAGTTGCGCTGGGAATTGAGGATGATGCCGAGCAGCATCCCCATCAGCATCAGGTTGGAGAGGCCCGCGCTGATAAACGGCAGCGACATGCCCTTCGTGGGGAAGACCGCGGTGACCACCCCGATGTTGATGATCGCCTGCAGCGAGATCAGGAGGACGCAGCCGACAACCAGCAGGTAATGGAAAAGGCTCGGCGCACGCCGCACGTGCATCAGCCCGGCCGCGAGTATCGCGGCGAAAGCCGCCACCACGCCGAGGGTGAAGAAGAGCCCGAGCTCCTCGCCGACGACGGAGAAGATGTAGTCGGTGTGGGCCTCGGGCAGGTAGCTCAGCTGTTGCCGGCCGTTGCCCAAACCGGCGCCCTCGACGCCCCCCGCGGCGAACGCGGCGAGGCCCTGGCGCAGCTGGTAGGATTTATCCTCGCTCAGGAACTCCGTCATGCGCCGCAGGCGGTTGGGATTATGAATCACGGCCACGGCGAAAAGCGTCCCGACCGTCAGGACCGTCGGAACGATGAAACGCCATTTCGCCCCCGCGAGGAAGAGGAGGACAAGGCCGACGGCGACCATGAGCGCCGCCACCCCGAAATCGGGCTCGGCCAGCGTCAGGCCCGCGATAAGTCCGATAATGCCAAGCGGAACGACGAACCCCCGCAGCCATTCGCCGATCCGCGTCTGGTTCAGCGCAAGGTAGTGCGCGAGGCAGAAGACCAGCCCAAGTTTGGCGAACTCCGAAACCTGCACCCGCAGCGAACCGAACCCCAGCCAGCGGCGGCTGCCGTTCACCTTGATGCCTGCGACCAGCGTGAGGAAGAGCAGCACCGCGCAGATCCCGAGCACCCACCACGCATAACGACGCGCGTAGTCGAGGTTGATGCGGCTCATCACGAAGCAGAGGCCAACCGCCAGCAGGACGCCGAACACCTGCTTGTTCAGATAGAAATACGGCCCGGTCTTCAGCCACGCGCTGGCGCTGAAGAGGATCGTGAGACCAAGAAGGGCCAGACCGACCGCGATGATCACGATGACCGTCGCGGGGTTGACGAACGAACGCGGGTCGAGGCGGCGACCGGCAGGAGGAGAGCTGGACGCGTCGGCGGGCAAGTCGGCGGGCTCCGGCTCAGGGCTTGGGCGCGGGAGTGACGGGACTTTCCTCGATCCGGATGACCGGAATCACGGGTGGCGCGGGCGGCGTCGCCGCCGGTTCACCGGGTTTGGCCTCGAGGGACTTGGCCGCTTTCGGAGCCGAAACCCCGGGAATGACGATCTCGGTCCCGGCCTGCAGCCGCGTCGGGTCGGATATGCCGTTGGCGAGGGCGATCTCGGACTGCCGCACGCCGTAGTTGCGCGCGATGACACTGAGGGACTCGCCCGGCTTCACCACGTGGCGCACGCCGTCGACGCTGGGTTTGGGTGGCGAGGACTTGGCGGGGCGCGCCGCTTTGGCCGGCGCCGGAGTGGCGGGAGCCGGGGCGGTGGCGGCGACCGCCCCGGATTTCGCGGGGATGACGAGCTTTTTACCCGGCTGCAGGTTCGCGTTGGCCGCGATACCGTTGGCGGCGGTCAGGTCGCCAACTGTCAGCTTATGCTTCTTGGCGATGGACCAGAGGCTGTCGCCGGGACGCACGATGTAGGTGCTGGCCGGGGTGACGTCGGCGACCTTCTCCGTCTGGAGCGCGCCGGCGACCGGCGTGCCCGGACGCGTCGGCATGAAACGGACCGACGTGGCAGCGTCCGTCGACGCGGTGGCGGAGGCGTTCGGATCGAGGAGTGAAGGGGTGGCGGCGGCGGGCGCCGAGGGGGCCCCGGCGGGCAACACCGGCACCGGTTCCGCGACGGGCGCGGCCGCGGGAGCCGGGACGGGCGGCGGGAGCGAGGCGGCGACCACCTCGGGTGCGGAAGCGTCCTTCGCCACGGTGTCGGTCGGAACCGGCGCGGGCTTGCGCGCGGTGCTGCAGCCCGGGTTGGCGAAGATGAGCAGGAGGGCAAAAACGTGGATGCCGATGACGATGCCGAAAATCTTCAGGATTTTCATGATGAGTAGAAGGACGGGAAAAGGTGCGGACCG
>JAURJO010000356.1 GCA_030832235.1 Verrucomicrobiota bacterium | reverse complement strand
ATGGGCGGGAGGGGGCGGGTTTCCATGCGCTCAGATCTCCGATTCGTCGGCCGCCTGCACGCTGGAGACTCGGTTCACGCCGGGCAGGTCGGCGAGTTCCTTGAGAAGTTCCGCGGCGCGGGAAGGGTCGCGCAGAAGGATGCGGTAGGAGAGGTCCGCGCCCTCCATCCCGGAGCCGAAATGCTGGTTCGCGACGTGCACGCGCAGACTGTGGCGGTCCAGCAGCTGCCGGACGTCAACCAACTCCTCCTGCGGGCGCATCCAGCGGACATTCAGGATAAGGTCGAACCGGTGGCGCGTGCCGGAGGCGGTCATCCACAGGTAGATGAACAGGGTGGCGACCAGGAGGGCGCCGATCACTGCGGTCGAGAATTTCTGCGTCCCGCAGGCGGTTCCGAGGATGATCACCGCCAGAACATAGGAGGTGTCGAGGGTATCCCGGAGCGCATTGCGGAAGCGGATCACCGCGAAAACCGCGATCAACCCGAAGGCCGTCACAAGGTTGTTCGCCATGATGAGGAGCACCAGCGCGACGAGCACGGGTAGCACGATCAAGGATACAACAAACGACCGGGAGTAGGAGACGCCCGAGTGAGTGAGGACGTAGACCCAGGCGAAGAGCTGTCCTGTGAGGAAGGAGAGCAGGAGCCCTAGCAGGAGGGTTCCGAAGCTGGTCGGGGCGGAGGCGAAGTCCCCCAGCAGGAAGGTGTTCATTGGCGATTCGGTCCGAGGGATTCGCGGAGAGCGGCGGAGGCGTCAAGCCATGGCGCACTGGTGGCTGCGCTCGTTTCCGATGCTCCCCACTGGAAGCCGGTGAGGCGGCGGGCCACGCGGGAGTGTCCGAGCGCCTCCACGCCGTCGCCGTATTTGGCGGCTCCGGTGCTCTTCAAATCGAAGCCCCTTACCATCTCGATCATCCAGGTTGGCATGCGTTCGGTGAACTTCAGTTCGAGGATCACGACGCCCGCGAAGATTTCGACCGGTTTTAGAAATTTCGTGCTGAGCTCACCGCCAAACTCCGGTTCCGCCCGCACGTTGCGGTCCATCGTCACGCGCACGTCGCCTTTGCCGCCACTGACGTAGGCCTCTCGCAGGTAGGCGTTGTGCAAGCGGGGGGCGGCCTCGAGCTTCTCCACTAATTGCCAGAAATCCAAAAGATCGGCCCACTGCTGCGGTTTCCAGGAGTAGAGGTGCTCGGGTGACGGGCTGGCCCCCACCAAGAGCGCCTTTACCGCCTCCCGCTTTACTCGCGCCCTTTGCTTGATGATGCCTTCGTTGATCCGCCGCTTGATCTCAAAAAAAACCGGAGCCTCCGGATCATCCTCATAATAGCGGATCCGCAGCTTGAACCGGTTGCGCCAGCCGTTCGCGGCCGCGTGGTACGTCATCAGGTCGTTCGTATCGAGGTACAGGGTCTGCACCTCGTACGAGTTGTTGACCTTGCCGACCGCGTTTTCGTCCGGATCGAGATAGCTGTTCACATGGGCGCTTACCGCCCGTGCCTTGTCCTCGGGGATGATGTACTTGATCTCCCGTCGCTGACGCTGGGCGCGGTCAACCTTCATTCCAAATATGTCGGCGACTCGGGCTTGCACGGCAAACGGTAAATCAGGGCTCGGTGCACCGGCCTTTGGGGTGGACTCGTTTCCCGCGGCGGAGCGTGATCGTCGATGATGCGCCGCAGCTTTCTTCTGATTTTTTCCGTCCTTCTGGCGGGTGCGCCGGCGGTTCGCTGCCTCGGGCAATCCGTCTCACTCGGGGGCGTCACGTTCACCGCGAAGGGTCTGGTCGGCGTGGGCCGGATCCCGGCCTCGCAACGGGATGCCGCCGGTGAGACTTTCGGCTCCTTCTCGGGTCTCGCCCTTGACCGCGCCATGTGGCGTCGCTCCGCCGATGGTGCGTCCTACGTGGGCACGCTGTATTCTCTTCCCGATCGCGGCTACGTGAAGAGCGGCATCACGACCAACTACCGGCCACGCATCCACCAGCTTTCCGTCGCGTTCACCCCCGCCCCGGTTGGCTCGTCAGCGCAGACCCAAGTGCGGCTCTCGATCGTCGAAACCCGCCTCCTCGCCGAGGCCAACGGCACGCCGCTCACCTCCCTGGATCCGTCGCCCACCGTGGCGGGCACGCGAAGCGGCTTCCCGCCCTTGCCCCAGGCCTACAACGGCCGGCTCTCGCTCGACGGTGAGGGCCTCGCGCGGCTCGACGACGGCTCGTTCTTCGTCGCCGACGAGTACGGTCCCTACCTTCACCGCTTCTCCGCGTCGGGGGTGCTGCTTTCGTCCATCCGTCCCCCGGAGGCGTTCATCCCGAAGCGCAACGCGCGCGATTCCTTTTCTTCGGACAATCCCGCGGCGGGCCAGCCGGCACCCTCGCCCGGTAATCCCAGCGCGGGGCGCGAGAACAACCAGGGTTTCGAGGGCCTCTCGCTCTCGCTCGACGGCCGCACGCTCTACGCGCTGCTGCAATCAGCCCTGCGGCAGGACGGCGGCGAAGACGGCAATTCCCAGCGCCGCCACACGCGCCTGCTCGCCTACGACATCGCCAACCCCGCGTCCCCGGTTCTCACGGGCGAATGGATCCTGCCGCTGCCGCTCTACACCCAGTCCGGTGCCCAGCAGGTTGCCTCGGTGGGCGACATGGTGGCGATCAACGGCCGCCAGTTCCTCGTGCTTGTGCGCGACGGCAACGGCCGCGGCGGCGACACGCCGGTTTCCCTCTACCGCGCCGTGCTGGTTTACGACGTTTCCGGCGCCACCAACCTCGCCGGTTCCGCCTTCGACAATCCGAACAACGCCGCCGCCCCCAAGGGCGTGCTCGCTTCCTCCATCGTGCCCGCCTCCTCCGCGGTGCTCATCAACCTCAACGATGCCGTGCAATTGTCGCGCTTCGGTCTCAACAACGGCCCTTCCGACAATTCCAACACCCTCTCGGAAAAATGGGAGAGCCTCGCGCTCGTGCCCGCCCTCGACCCCGACTTGCCCGATGACTTCTTCCTGCTGATCGGCAACGACAACGACTACACGACGACCGACGGCCGCCAGGATGGTTCCAATTACAAGGAGGATCAGAACATCGACTCCATGATCCTCGTCCACCGCGTGACGCTGCCGGGCAGCGGGCGCGCGACGGCCCCGGTCGTGGTCACCCCTCCCGCCGGTGTTTACGCCAACCCGGGCTCGACCGCCTCCTTCAGCGTCGTCGCCTCCGCCGGTGGCGGCGCGGTCGCCTATCAGTGGCTGCGCGGGGGCGCTCCGATCTCCGGTGCCACCAACCCGGTGCTCACGCTCACCGGCGTCCAGCCGGCCGACATGGACTTTTACTCGGTCGGCCTCGTCTCCCGCGCCGGCTCGGCCGAATCCACGGCTGCCGTCCTTGCCGTCAACACCGGCGGCGCGAGCCGCCTCGTCAACGTCTCCACACGCGGGCTGGTGCGTGCGGGCGAGGCCCTGACGCCGGGTTTTGTCACCCGTGGTACCGGGGTCAAATCGCTGCTGGTCCGTGCCGTCGGGCCGACGCTCGGGGTCTTCGGGGTGGCCGGCGTGCTCGCGGATCCGCGCATGGACGTGATCCCGCTGGGCGGCACCGTCGCGGCGTGGAGCAACGACGACTGGGTCGTGGGAGAATCGATGAAGACGGCGTTCGCCTCCGCGGGGGCCTTCGCGCTGCCTGCCGCCGGCTCGAAGGACGCCGCGTTGCTCGCCAACGCGACGTCACCTAGCAGCGGATACACCGTGCGGATCACCGGACCCAACGCGACTGCGGCGGGCGTCGCGCTCGCCGAGGTTTACGACCTCGACGCGGCCTCCTCGCCCGTGCGGCTCATCAATGTTTCCACGCTCGGTTATTCCGGGGCGGGTGCCGACGCGCTCACGCCGGGCTTCGTGATCGGCGGCGTCGCGCCCAAGCTCCTGCTGATCCGCGCCGTCGGGCCGACACTCACGCAGGCCTTCCGGGTGCCCGGCACGCTCGCCGACCCGCAGCTCACCGTGCGCCCGCTCGGCCGCACGACGATCGTCGGGGTGAACAACGACTGGGGGGATGGCGGCCAGGAGGCGACGCTGCGCGCCGCGTTCCTGGCGGCGGGCGCGTTCGAGTTGCCCGGCGGATCCAAGGACGCCGCGCTTTTGCTCCGTCTGCCGCCCGGCGGTTACACCGTGCAGGCCGCGGGAGCCGACGGCGCGACGGGAACCGCGCTCGTCGAGGTGTACGACCTCGACCCGTGATCGCGGCAGAGCGCGCTTCCGGAAAATTTTCGAAAAAACCCGCAACTCTTTCCGGGACCTCCCGTCTTGCCGGCGGTGCGCTTCAACGGCCCCCGCTGAGGCACGCCGCATTTAACCCCCGCTTTTCCCCGCCATGAAAACCCGCTCGCTCCTCCTCCGTCTCCTCGCGCTCGGCACGGTCGCCGCGCTTCCCCTCCTCAACGCCCAGGACGCCAAGAAAGGCCGCGGCCCCGGTGGCGGCGGCGGTGGTCGCGGCATGATGAGCGCCGAGCAGCGCATCGAGCGGCTCGAGGAGGCGGTGGGCAAGCTCACCGACGACCAGAAGACGAAGATCAAGGACATCTACGCCAAGACTTCCGAGAAGATGCAGGGCCTTTCCGACGACGAGCGTCGTGAAAAGGGGATGGAATTGATGCGCGAGTCCGGCCGCGCGGTCCGTGCGGTGCTCACGGAGGAGCAGCAGAAGAAGTACGACGAGATGATGGCCCAGATGGGCCAGGGTCGTGGCGGCCCCGGCGGTCCCGGCGGAGGCGGCGGTCGCAAAAAAGGCGGCAACTGAGCCGCCGCTGAATTTGTCAGGGGTTGGTGTTAGTTGGCCGCCGCGGATCGCAGCCCGCGGCGGCCTTTTTTGTATTCACGTGGCGCGGACTGAAATTGCCCTTTCCACGCGGGTCCGGGCCGGCAACGTCGCGCCATGCAGGAAAAGCGGCGGGTAGTGATCGCCGGCGGGGGAGCCGCCGGCTTTTTCGCGGCGATCGCCTGCGCGGAAGCGCTCGGCCCCGCGGGCGAGGTCACGTTGCACGAGGCGACCGCGCATCCGCTGGCCAAGGTGCGTGTCTCCGGCGGCGGCCGTTGCAACGTCACCCACGCCTGTTTCGACCCGCGCGAACTCGTGCGGCGCTACCCGCGCGGCGGTCGCGAGCTGCTCGGAGCCTTTCACCGCTGGCAGCCGCGCGACACGGTGGCGTGGTTCGCGGCGCGCGGTGTCGAGACGAAGGTCGAGGAGGACGGGCGCATGTTTCCTGTCACCGACGACTCCGGCACGATCGTCGACTGTCTCCAGCGCGCCGCGGAGGCGGCGGGCGTGCGGGTGCGGACGACCAGCGGACTGCGCCGTGCGGAGACGGCGGGTCCCGGTTCGTTCTGGCTCACGCTTACGGACGGCTCCGAGGTGCGTTGCGAGCGGCTGCTGCTGGCGACGGGCGGCAACCGTTCCTCGGCGGGTTTCACGATCGCGGAGTCCTTCGGCCACACGATTGAACCGCTGGTGCCGTCGCTGTTCACCTTCCACAGCGACGATCCTCGGCTGGTCGGACTCTCCGGCCTGAGCGTGACCGATGCCGCCGCGACTGTCCCCGGCACGAAACTCGCCGAGCGCGGCCCCATGCTCATCACCCACTGGGGCCTGAGCGGTCCGGTGATTCTGAAGCTCTCCGCGTGGGGAGCGCGGGATCTGGCTTCGCGGAATTACCAGTTCACCGTGCGGATTAATTTTGCTCCGGGTCGCTCCCGTGAGGAAGTCGTCCGCGAGTTATCGGCCGCGCGGGCGGCCAACCCGCGCAAGCAGCTCACCACCTGGTGTCCGATTGGACTTCCGCTGCGCCTGTGGGAGCGGCTGGTCGCGGCGGCGGGTATCGCGGCGACGGCGACGTGGACCTCGGTGGGCAACGCCGCGCTTGCGGCTCTGGCCGGCCAGATCTCCGCCGCGGACTTCAAGGTCGAGGGCAAGAGCCTGTTCAAGGACGAGTTCGTGACGTGCGGCGGCGTACGCCTGAGCGAAGTCGACTTCCGCACGATGGAGAGCCGCCTGCGGCCCGGGCTGCATTTTGCGGGCGAGGTTCTCGACATCGACGGCGTCACCGGCGGCTTCAACTTCCAGGCCGCGTGGACCACGGGCTGGATCGCCGGTCGTGCGATGGCCGCGGGCGCGGAAATCGCTCCGGTTGGGGATCCAGCTCCTGCTTGAACGCGTCGCCTCCGCGGCTCATTGGGTTCATTCTATTCCCACCTACGTCCAACTGCTGTTCCTGGTCCTGCCGGTCTTCCTGCTGATCGGTGTGGGCGTCGCCGTCCGGCGGGTGCATTGGATCGAGGGTGATGCGGAGACGAGTCTCATCCGGTTCACGGTCAACGTTTGCTACCCCTGCCTCACGTTCGAGGCGGTGGCGGGCAACGCGGCGCTGCGCACGCCCGGGAATCTCCTGCTGCCGCCGCTCCTGGGCTTCAGTGTCACGGCCGCGGGCATCCTGTTCTGCCGCGCGGTGGCCCGTGCGATCGGGCTGCAGGTCGGCACCGGCCTGCGCACCTTCGCGCTCACGGCCGGCATCGCCAACTACGGCTTCCTGCCGCTCCCGATCATGGAGGCGATCTGGGGACCGCAAAGCCGCGGGCTACTCCTCGTGCACAATGTCGGGGTCGAGGCCGCGATCTGGACCGTCGGTCTGCTGGTGCTGAGCGGACAATCGCTGCGCGACGGCTGGCGGAAGCTGATGAGTCCCGTACTCGTCACGCTGGTGGTCGCCGTCGGCTGCAATCTCGCCGGAGTGTTCCCGCACCTCCCGAAGGTGTTGCTCGATACGATGCACGCGCTCGCGCTGTGCGGCATCCCGCTCGGGCTCGTGATGACCGGCGTGAGTCTCGCGGGGCACTTGTCTTCGCCGCGCGAGCTGTTCGACGCCCGCGTCTCGTTCGCCGCCGGTGCGCTGCGGCTGGCCGTGTTGCCCCTGGCGATCATCGGTCTCGCCCTGGTGCTGCCATGCTCGATCGAGCTCAAGCGTGTGCTCGTCGTGCAGGCCGCCATGCCGTCCGCGATGATGCCCGTCATCCTGGCGCGGCTCTACGGCGGACACCCTCGTACCGCGGTGCAGATCGTCGTTGGCACCACCGCCTTCGGCATCCTCACCATACCGCTCTGGCTGCGCGCCGGCCTCGGCTGGATCGGCGGCTGAGCCGCGACAGAGAAGCGGAAAGTGGTTCACAGCGGGCGCAACAGGGATGACCACGAAACACTCCAAATTCACGAAACTGCTCCGGGTGCCCACGGAATTCACACAAGCCACGGAACCGCCGATGTAGCCGAGGCCGTTTGCCTCGGATGATTACGTGAGTTCGCCGTCAGAGGGCTGTTCCAAACGCAGCGAACTCGAACGGCGGATTTCCCAGCTCGGATCAGCCTCCTCCGTTACCTCAATTATCTCCTGTTCTTTTCGATCCCGCTTCCGTCATCCAGCGGGTGACCTGCTCCCGGCGCGCGAGGTCGGGTCCGTCGTGGTATGTCCAGCCGCTGCGGCGAACGAGCACGTCGTCGGGCCGCACCGCCCATTCGTTCTCCACATAATGCCGCACCGCCTCGCGCGTGAACGGCGCGGGCGCCACGCCGCTGTACGGCGTGACTTCGGCGGCCGGGAGCAGTGGTTCCTGCGCGGTCCGGCTCGGCGGCACCGCGGCGCCGAGTTCGCTGGCCACTTGGTCCACCGCTTGTTGGGCCATCAGCCGGTAGGTGGTGAGTTTTCCGCCCGTGATGTCCCACCAGCCCGCCTCGGGGCGGCGAATCTCGTGGGCACGCGAAATGTCGGAGGGTGTCCCGTCGGGCTTCGCCACCAGCGGACGCAGGCCCGCCCAGCTGCTGATGACGTCGGACTCCTGCAACGCGGCTCCCGGGAACCACGTGTTGACCGTGCGCAGCACGTACGCGGCGTCCGCCGGTTCCACCGCGACATCCTCGGGGCGGCCGCGGTAATCGGTGTCCGTCGTCCCGAGCACGACGCGGCCGGCCCACGGGATGGCGAACAGGATCCGTTTGCCCTCGGTGACGACGACGGCGTCGGGCACGGGCAGGCGCGCGTGGTCGACGACGAGGTGGATGCCCTTGGTGAGTCGCAGCTTCACGGCGCTGTGCGGCAGGCCGTCGGACCACGGGCCGGTGGCGTTGACGATGGCGCGGGCCCGCACGTCGTGGGTGGCGCCGGTGAGCACGTCGCGCACCGTCGTGCGCCATTCGCTCCCGTCGCGGCGGGCCGCCTCAAAGCGCGCGTAGTTCAGCACCGCGCCGCCGGCGCGGGAGGCGGAGCGCAGTGTGTCGATGACGAGGCGGGCGTCGTTGGTGAGCGCGTCGAAATACCGCACGGCGCCGCGCAGGCCCTCGGGGCGGAGCGAGGGCAGGAGTTCCCGGGTCTCGACGAGCGAGAGCCCGCGCGAGGGCTCGAAGTTTCCGCCGCCGCACAGGAGATCGTAGAGTTTCACCCCGATCCGGAGCTGCCAGAGCGGATTTCCCTGGCCGGCGAAGGCCGGGAAAATGAACCCGAGGGGCTGCGCGAGGTGCGGCGCGATGCGATGGATGGTTTTCTTCTCGATGCTCGCCTCGCGCACGAGACCGATGTGCCCTTGCGCGAGGTAGCGCAGGCCGCCGTGCAGGAGACGCGTGGAACGGCTGCTGGTGCCTTCGGCGAAGTCGTGTTGCTCGACCAGGCCGGTGCGCAGGCCGCGCAAGGCGGCATCACGCGCCACGCCGGCGCCGACGATACCGCCGCCCACGACAAGGATGTCGAGGGGAGCGGCCGTGAGATTATGGAGTACGGAGGAACGCAACCTGATCATGAACGGGAAGCGGCCAAGAGGTCGCCTAGTTCCACGAGGCTCGGCAGCGTGAGATCGGGCGGTTCGGAGGAGCGCGCGGCATCCTCGGCCGTGGCTTCGCCAGTGAGGACGAGCACGCCGAGCGCTCCGGCGCGGCGGGCCATCAACACGTCCGTGTAAAGTCGGTCGCCGACCATCGCGATCTCGGCGGCGGTGAGCCCGTGGCGGGCGCGGATGCCGTCGAGCATCGACGGATCGGGTTTGCCGAAGACACGGTCGGGAGCGCGCCCGGTGGCGGCCTGGAACATCGCGCAGAGTGCGCCGCAGTCGACAAGTACCGTGGGCTGGTCCGTCGGGCAGACGAAGTCGGGGTTGGTTGCCACGCAGAAGATCCCCTTTTGAATCCACCAAGCCGCGCGGCAGAGGCGCGCGTAGGTGAGCGTGAGATCAAAGCCGACGACGACGGCGTCGGGAGTATCGGCGGGATCGTCAGTTGTGAGCGCGAAGCCCGCGGCGGTGAACTGCCCCTGCATGCTGGCGGTGCCGAGGATGAAGAGCCGTCGGGCTTCCGGTCGGTTACTCCGCAGCCAGTCGATGGTGGCTTGGGCGGAGGTGTAGAGTTCGTCGGGGCCAGCGGAGATACCGAGCCGATTGAGGTGGGCGAGATAGTCGGCGGAGCTCTTCGACGGGTTGTTGGTGAGGAAGGTGTAGCCGATGCCGAGACCACGCATCCGTTGAAGGAACCCGCGGGTGAACGGGAAGAGTGTGCCGCCGCGATAGATGGTGCCGTCCATGTCGAGCGCGAGATGGCGGATGGCGCGGAGGCGAGTCCAGTTCTCCGGACGGATGTCCGGGCCAGGTTTTTTGCAGGCGTTCATTCAGGAGGATGAGGGATGCGCGGAGCTGTAGCCGTGGGCTGGGGCGCGCCAGGCGAGGAGGAACATGAACGTGCCGAGCACGCCGATCCCCAGCAGGGCCCCGAAGGCGACGTGCCAGCCGGCCTTTTCCACCAGCAGGCCGAGGCCCCAACCGGAGACGATGGTGCTGGCGTAACCGAAGAGTCCGGTGAAGCCGGCGGCGGTCGCGGCGGCGCGCTTCGTCGCGAGATTGGCGGCGGTGATGCCGATCAGCGCCTGCGGGCCGTAAATGAAGAAGCCGGCGATGGCCAGGAGCACGGTGGCCGCGGTGGGTGTCGCGGCCCCGAGCCAGAAGAGCGTGAGCGCCGCGCCCGCGCCAATCATGCAGAACACGCACGTGCGGGAACCGCGTCCGCCGAACACGCGGTCCGTGAGCCAGCCGGCCAGCAGCATGCCGACGATGCCGGAGACCTCGAAGGCGGCGACCATCCACCCCGTCTGCTGCAGGGGGAAATGCTTCATCTCCTTCAGCAGCGTCGGACCCCAATCAAGGATCGCGAACCGCAGGATGTAGACAAAGAAGTTGGCGAGGGAGATCCACCAGATGAACGGGTTGGCAAACACCTGGCGCCGCACGAAAGCCTTGTGCTCGGCCTTCTCCTCCGGGCCGGGCGCGGGGACCGGCCGCTCGTCGCCGCGGATCTCGGGCAGGCCGACCGACGAAGGCGT
>JAURJO010000355.1 GCA_030832235.1 Verrucomicrobiota bacterium | reverse complement strand
TGGTGGAAAGATTGTCGTGAGATCCGAGGGGTGCGCCCTCGGCTACATCGGACGTGGTTCCTCAAGAAGGTGCGTGAGGTAGTTCGGATGGAGACGCGTGAGGTGTCGCCGCGGCCGTTCGCCGCGGATCAGAGCGATGCGAATTCGACCCGCGGGGCTTCGGTTGGGATTGGTGGAAAGATTATCGTGAGATCCGAGGGGAGCGCCCTCGGCTACATCGCACGCGCTTCTTTACGAAAGTCGGTCCGATATTTCCGGACGAAAGGCGTCCCATGTAGCCGAGGCCGTTTGCCTCGGATCATGCCGGAGCCGCTACACCCGCCTCTCCGTTGCCTCCGTTCCCTCCGGTTCAAACCGGGGCGAACAGGAGCCAACCGAGGTAACTGAGAACTGATATTCCGTACGCCCCTTCCATCCTTTGGACCCTTGGTCCGTTAGCCCCTTGGTCCCTCGGCCCTCAGTGCGTGAGCGGGCGGTACTTGATGCGGTGCGGCTGGTCCGCGTCCTTGCCCTTCCGGCGGCGGAGGTCCTCGAGGTAGCTGGAGAAATTGCCGTTGTGCCACGTCACCTGACTGTCGCCCTCGAAGGCGAGGATGTGCGTGGCGACGCGGTCGAGGAACCAGCGGTCGTGCGAGACGACGCCCGCGCAGCCGGCGGAATTCTCGAGAGCTTCCTCGAGCGCGCGGATCGAGTTCACGTCGAGGTCGTTGGTGGGTTCGTCGAGCAGGATCAGGTTGGCGCCGGATTTCAGGAGGCGCGCGAGGTGCACGCGGTTGCGTTCGCCGCCGGAGAGCACGCCGACCTTCTTCTGCTGGTCGGCGCCGGAGAAACCGAACTGCGCGCAATAGGCGCGGGCGTTCACCTCGCGGCCGCCGAGGCGCAGGATTTCCTCCCCGCCGCTGATCGCCTCGAAAATCGTCGCGCCGGCGGGCAGGCCGTCACGCGACTGGTCCACGTGCGCCACCTGCACCGTCTCGCCGACGCGCAACGCGCCGGCGTCGGGCCGCTCGGCCCCGGTGATGAGCCGGAAGAGCGTGGTCTTGCCGGCGCCGTTGGGACCGACGACCCCCACGATGCCGCCGGGGGGCAGCGAAAAATTGACGCCTTCGAACAGCAACCGGTCGCCGTAGCCTTTCGCGAGGCCCTGCGCCTCGACGACGAGCGTGCCGAGGCGCTGGCCCGCGGGGATCAGGATCTCGAACTCGCGCTCCTTTTCGGCGACGCCCTCCTTGAGCATCGCCTCGTAGGCGTTGATGCGCGCCTGCGACTTCGCCTGGCGGGCGCGGGCCGATTGCCGGATCCACGCCAGCTCGCGCGCCATCGCCTTCTGGCGACGGTCCTCGGTGCGCTGCTCGACGGCGAGCCGGCGCTGCTTCTGCTCCAGCCACGAGGAGTAGTTTCCCTTCCACGGGATGCCGTGGCCACGGTCGAGCTCGAGGATCCACTGCGCGACGTTGTCGAGGAAGTAGCGGTCGTGGGTCACGGCGATCACCGTGCCGGTGTAGCGCGCGAGGTGCTGCTCCAGCCACTGCACGCTCTCGGCGTCGAGATGGTTGGTGGGCTCGTCGAGCAACAGGATCGACGGCTGCTGGAGCAGCAGCCGCGCGAGCGCCACGCGCCGGCGTTCGCCGCCGGAGAGCTTGTCCACGATCTGGTCGCCCGGCGGGCAGCGCAGCGCGTCCATCGCCATCTCCACCCGCGGCGCTACGTCCCAGGCTCCGAGCGCGTCGATCTTCTCCTGCAGCTCGCCCTGCCGCGCCATGATGGCGTCCTTCGCGGCGTCGTCGGCGGCCTCGTTCAGTTCATCCCACGTGGCGTCGTAGGCGGAGACGAGCGCGGTGAGATGCTGGACCCCCTCCTCGACGCAGGCGCGCACGGTCGCGCCCGGGGTGAGGTGCGGCTCCTGCTCGAGCAGGCCGACGTCGTACCCCGGCTCGAAGTGCACGCGCCCCTCGATCTCGGTGTCGCGACCCGCGAGGATGCGCAGGAGGGACGATTTGCCGGAGCCGTTGAGGCCGAGGACGCCGATCTTCGCGCCGTGGAAGAACGACAGCGAGATGTCGCGGAGGATCTCCTTGCGCTCGATCTTCTTCGAGACGCCGAGCATCGAGAAGATGATCTTGGGTGCTTCCTCGGGCTTGGGCATGCGGGGCGGACTCAAGCTTCCGCGCCAGCCGCCGCAAGCGCGCAGGTTTCGGTGGCGAGTGGGGGAGTAGCCAGTGGCGAGTAGTCAGTAGCGAGTAGCGGGTAGAACAATATCCCGACGGAAGCGCGTTCGCAGGGCTGAGTGCATGATTCGCGTTGCTCCGCGTCCCTCCGTGGTGGCCACCTCACGAAGCGGTTCAGCCGTGCGTAACGCCGGCCAGCGCTAGGAACCGGAAGGCCGCGAGGGTCCGAAACGCCCCGACCCTCTTTTCCGTGTGTTCCGTACTAGGACCCTAATGTCTGTTTTCCGCGACGTTTCCTCTCGTTAATGTCATGGCGAATTCGGGCCCATGGAACCCAGGCTGTGGACTCGGATCGGACCTCGGTGCCCTCTGTGGTTCAATTCAACTCCCGGTGGGTTGCGGCTCCGCCGCGCTAGGAAATCCGCGGTAGAACGTTGATGGACCGCGAACGACACGAAATACGGCGAACGCGATCTCGGGCGACCTCATCCGTGTGGATCCGTGTCTATCCGTGGTTGAAAACTCCGGACTTTTCGTGGCTCCAACGCGTTCGCGCCCTTTCGTGGTTCACCCGCCCGACCTTTGCGCTTCGGTGGACTCAAAAATCTCTTCAATTTCATTTGAAATCATGCCTGCGATCTGTCTGCAAATACGCCGGTTGAGGGTTTTCCCTCGGGAAGCCACGGGGCGAAGCCGTCCCCGCAGTCGGGTTTTCTCCGAAAAACCACGCTCCCATCTCCGCGCTGGTCTTCGCTTTCCGGCGCTCATCTCGATTCCGCGCCCATCGATTCCGCGCCCGTTTCCGGCCCGCATGGCCATTTTGCCCAATTCCGCTCCGCCCATCCCGGTCGCACCGTCACCAGGCACGGAGATCATCGTGCCCGACGGACGTCCCGCCGAGGTCGTCGCTTTCGAGCAATCCGTCGTCGCGTACTTCCTCGATGCCGCCGACCTGCTCGGCGTGCCCAAGTCCCTGGCGGTGATCTACGGGATCTGTTTCGCCAGCACCGATCCGCTCAGCCCAGCCGAAATTCGCGCCCGGGTCGACCTCAGCGCCGGATCACTTTCCCAAGGCCTGCGTTTCCTTACCGGGCTCGGGGCCAT
>JAURJO010000354.1 GCA_030832235.1 Verrucomicrobiota bacterium | reverse complement strand
TTCACCGCCGACTCCGGCGTGGCGCGCGGCAGCCATGGCCTGATCGGGAAGCAAAACCTCTACGAGCATTCGATGCGCGTGCCTCTCATCGTGGCGGGACCGGGAATCCCGGCCGGCCGGCGCTCCGCCGCGATGTGCTATCTGTTCGACCTGATGCCGACGCTCGGCGCGCTTTGCGGCGTACCCGCGCCCGCGACCAGCGAGGGGCGGGATTTCTCCGCGGTTCTGCGGGATCCTTCGCGTCCCGGTCGTCTGGCGCTGATGTTCGCCTACCGCGACATCCAGCGCGGGGTGCGCGACGAGCGCTGGAAACTCATCCGTTACCCTCAGGTCGACCGCACGCAGCTCTTCGACTTGTCCGCTGACCCCGAGGAGACGCGCGACCTTGCGGCCGAGCCCGCCCAGGCGGTACGCATCGCCCAGCTCACCGCCTTGCTCGAGAGCGAGATGAAGGCCTTCGGGGACAACGC
Source organism: Verrucomicrobiota bacterium (assembly GCA_030832235.1). GTDB lineage: Bacteria > Verrucomicrobiota > Verrucomicrobiia > Opitutales > Opitutaceae > ER46. The sequence goes on along the minus strand of JAURJO010000354.1, from coordinate 2,594 downwards.
CGCGTTGCGCGTGGCGCAGCCGAAACCCGCGGCGTGGTCGCCGCCGGCGAAGGGAACCGGGGGGAGGGCGGGAAAGAAAGCCTCGAAGTCGAACTGATCACGCACCACGAACCGTACTGCTTTCCACCGATGAAAATCGTCGTGCTCGACGGACATGCGCTCAACCCCGGCGACCTTTCCTGGGACGAAATCAGCGCGCTCGGCCAACTCGCCGTTCATCCGCGCACACCCGCGGCGGAAGTCGTCGCGCGCGCGGCGGGTGCCGAGGTGGTGCTCACCAACAAGACCCCGCTCAGCGACGCGACGTTCGCCGCTCTGCCGGCGCTTCGTTACGTCGGCGTGCTCGCGACCGGCTACAACGTGGTCGACGTCCGCGCGGCGCGCGCCAACGGCGTCGTGGTGAGCAACGCACCCGGCTATGGCACCGATTCGGTGGCGCAACACGCGTTCGCGCTCCTGCTCGAGCTGGCCGCGCGAACCGGACATCACGCCGCGACGGTGGCGACGGGCCGCTGGGCGCGCAGTCCCGATTACTGTTATTGGGATCATCCGCTGCTGGAGTTGTCGGGCAAGACCATGGGTATCGTCGGCTACGGCCGGATCGGGCGCGCCACGGCGCGGATCGCGGCGGCGTTCGGCATGAACGTGATCGCGCAGACCCCGCGTCCGCCTGCGGGCGGCGACGGCGCCGTGCGGTTCACCGACGTCGACTCGCTTTTCCGCGAGGCTGACGTGGTGAGTCTGCATTGCCCGCAGACGGCGGAGAACACCGGCCTGGTGGACGCGCGCCGGCTGGCCTTGATGAAGCCGACGGCCTACCTCATCAACACGAGCCGGGGCGGGCTGGTGAAGGAGGCGGATCTCGCGGCTGCGCTGAACACCGGCCGCATCGCGGGCGCGGGCCTTGACGTTTTGTCCGTCGAGCCGCCGCCGACGGATCACCCGCTTTTCAGCGCGAAAAACTGCCTGATCACGCCGCATCTCGCATGGGCCTCGGTGGAGGCGCGCCGGCGCCTGCTCGGCATCGTCGCCGCCAACCTACGGGCATTCCTCGCCGGCGCTCCGGTGAACGTGGTGAGCTGAGGGACCAGGCAGCGGCGGCGCGCTTGCGGCGGGATCAGGCTGACCTTTCGCTGGGCCCATGATTCACGGAGCTGAAGGGAAGGCCTGCTGCGGTCCCTCGCGAGGGGAGAACCCGGGTGGGGAGGTCCACCCGTTCCGTCGCGTGCCCGGCCTCGCCGAGGCGGGCATGGTGTTGATCCCCGGCGGTGTGTTCCGGATGGGCAACGAGCGTGATTACGGCTTTGCCGCGGATGGCGAGGGGCCGGTGCACGAGGTCGAGTTGCGTCCCTTCCTGCTGGATGAGACCGCCGTCACGAACGAGCAGTTCAACGCCTTCGTGAACACGACGCGTTACCGCACGGAGGCGGAGCGCTTGGGCTGGAGTTTCGTCTTCGCGGGACATCTCGCGGATCCGGCGTTGGCGCGCGGTCCGCGCGTGCGCGGGTCGGAGTGGTGGGTGCGGGTCGCGGGCGCCGGTTGGCGGCACCCCGAGGGGCCGGGATCGTCCCTGCGCGGCCGCTGGGATCATCCGGTGACGCAGGTCTCGTGGCACGACGCCCGCGCCTACGCGGAGTGGGCCGGTAAGCGGTTGCCCACCGAGGCCGAATGGGAGCGCGCGGCCCGCGGCGGTCTCGAAGGCTGCCGGTTCCCGTGGGGCGACGACCTCGAGCCGGAGGGGCGCCACCGCATGAATGTCTGGCAGGGTACGTTCCCCTCGCGCGACACCGGCGAGGACGGCCACCGCGGGACGGCGCCGGCGCGCGCGTACCGGCCGAACGGTTACGGGCTCTACCAGATGACGGGCAATGTCTGGGAATGGTGCTGGGACTGGTTCGATGCCGGTTATTACCGCGTCTCCCCGCTAGCGGATCCCACCGGGCCCGCGGCCGGAAAGCGCCGCGTGCAACGCGGAGGCAGCCATCTTTGCCACGCGAGCTACTGCAACCGCTACCGCACCGACGCGCGCAACGGCACCGAGCCCGACTCGGCGGCGACGCACACCGGCTTCCGTTGCGCGCGGGACGTGGTCGCGTGAGTCAGCGCGGTGTTGCCGTGATGTAGCTCGACGCCGCCATTCAGGTGGTGCTCGCCGGACGCTGAGACTTCCGGCCGGCCCAAGAATCGGGCCATCTCGATCGGATTCCGGCTGGCGGGAACGACGGGCGCTGGTTACCTCCGGACGCACCTCATGCTGACCCGCCTTGCGCCCGCCTCGGACGGATTCGCCGCCGTGCCGCGTGCCAACGTCCAAAGAGGAGTGTGTTGGAACACGGTGAGCACGGAGGCCCGCCTCAAGCTCACTGAGTCTGATCCAAGGGCCAAGAATGCTATCCCTCTCCCGAAACCAGTCGTCTCGAGGAACGAAGCCCGTTTCGGCAAGTAATGCGGGGCCTTTTTTTCGCGCCTTTCGATTAGAGCGGCAGGCACCGGCATCCACCGATCAACCCGTGGGAAAACGAAGCGTCCCCATTCACCATGAAGCACCCCCTCGTGCGCCTTATTCTCCTCTGTATCGCTCTGCATTCGGCCGC
>JAURJO010000353.1 GCA_030832235.1 Verrucomicrobiota bacterium | reverse complement strand
CTCCATGTGCGTGCTCCCGTGCGCCGCCGCGGCGGCGGCGGAGAGTTTCGGTGATTCCTGGGGCACGGCGGAACGGGAGGCGGCCTACTATCGCATCGTCGACGTCCCGCTGCCCGCGGGCGTTTACCTGGAGGCAGGGAGTTTCGTTTCGCTGCCGGACGGACGGCTCGCGGTGGGCACGCGGCGCGGGGAAATTCTCCTGTTGAGCGGCATCGGTGATGAAAATCCCCGCCCCACGGTGAGCACCTACGCGAGCGGATTGGATGAAGTGCTCGGCCTGGCGTACCGGGACGGGGCGTTCTATGCCACGCACGCCACGGAAGTCACCCGCATCACGGACACGAACGGCGACGGCCGCGGGGACCGCTTCGACACCGTGAGCGACCAATGGGGGTTCGGGCACTATCACGAGTTCGCGCTCGGCTCGAAGTTCGACGCGGCGGGGAACCTCTACGTCGCGCTCGGCCTGTCCGAGTCGTACAACTCGAAGGCACTTTTCCGCGGCTGGGCCCTGAAGATCACGCCGGACGGGAAGACCATCCCGTTGTGCAGCGGCCTGCGCAGCCCGCTCGGCGTGGGCGAGAACGAGCACGGGGAGATGTTCTACGTCGAGAGCCAGGGACCTTGGAACGGAGCGTGCTCGCTGAAGCATCTCAAGCCCGGCGGCTTCATGGGACACCCCGTCAGCTTCAACTGGTATCCGTATGCGCCGAACATGGGTCCGGAGCCGGTGAAGCCGAACACGCCGTCGCGCATGGAAATCGAACGCAAGCGTGTGAAGGAACTCGTCCCTTACGCCGTGGTGTTCCCCTACAAGAAAATGGGACGCTCGATCTCCGCGTTCGAAGTGAACCGCTCGGGCGGAAAGTTCGGGCCGTTCGAGAATCAGATGTTCCTCGGCGACTACTCCCTGAGCATCGTCATGCGAGTAACAACCGAACGGGTGAACGGTGTGTGGCAGGGAGCCTGTTACCCGTTCCGCGAGGGATTGGGCACGGGGATTCTCGCGGTGCATTTCACGCCGCGCGGGCAACTCGTCGCCGGTGGCACGAACCGAGGCTGGCCCGTGCGCGGCATGAAGGACAACTTGCTCCAGCGCCTCGACTGGACCGGCCGGACGCCGTTCGAGATCGTGGATATCCGGGTGCAATCCGACGGATTCATCGTGCGCTTCACCCAGCCCGTTGACCCCGCGCTCGCCTCGCGTCCGGAAAGCTACGGGCTCCAGACCTACACGCACATTTACCAGCAAGGCTACGGCAGTCCCGAGGTGGATCACACGCGCCCGACCGTGACCGCCGCCGAGGTCGCGCCCGACGGCATGAGCGCGCGCCTACGGGTCCAGGGCCTGGTGCAGGGGCACATCCATGACTTCCACCTGCCCGCGCTGAGGTCCCGCGACGGCGAGCCGCTGCTCCACGACCGCGCCTACTACACCTTGAACGAGATCCCCCAGCCCTGAACCGCGCCAATCCGGAACGCCGTCCATGAAAATCAAACGCATCCTCGCCTACCGGGTGGAACTTCCGTTGCACGAGACCACCTACAAATGGAGCGGCGGAAAATCCGTCACGGTGTTCGACAGCACCATCGTGAGCGTCGAGACCGACACCGGACTCGTCGGCCACGGCGAGGTTTGTCCGCTCGGGCCGTTTTATCTGCCGGCGTACGCCGAGGGCGTGCGCTCCGGTCTGCGCGAACTCGGGCCGCATCTCCTCGGCGAGGACCCGCGCCAGTTGGCGAAACTCAATCGCACGATGGACGCAGCGCTGAAGGGACACCCCTACGTGAAGAGCGGCATCGACATCGCGTGCTGGGACATCCTCGGCCAGGCGAGCGGCATGCCGGTGTGCGAATTGCTCGGCGGCCGCTACGGGGAGGACGTGCACCTCTACCGCGCCATCTCGCAGGAGTCGCCGGAGCAAATGGCCGCGAAGGTCGCGGGTTATCGGGCGGAGGGCTACCACCGCTTCCAGCTCAAGGTCGGCGGCGATCCGGACACCGACATCGCGCGCATCCACGCCGTCGCCGCGAAGCTCCAGCCCGGCGACCGGCTCGTGGCCGACGCGAACACCGGCTGGGTGCAGCACGAGGCCGTTCGCGTGGCCAAAGCCGTGCGCGACGTGGATGTTTACATCGAGCAACCTTGCCTCACGTACGAGGAGTGCCTCGCGGTGCGCCGCCAGATCCCGCACCCATTCGTGCTCGATGAAAACATCGACGACCTCGGCATCCTGCTCCGCGCCAGGGCCGATCTCGCGATGGACGTGGTGAATCTGAAGATCAGCAAGCTCGGCGGTCTCACCAAGATCAAACAGGCGCGCGACCTCTGCGTGAACATGGGCATCGCCATGACGCTGGAGGATTCGTGGGGCGGTGACATCGCGACCGCCGCCATCGCGCACCTCGCGCACAGCACGCCCACGGAGTTCCTCTTCACCACCACCGACTTCAACAGCTACGGCCCCGTGAGCATCGCCGATGGCGCGCCGCAGCGCGTGAACGGCCGCATGGCCGCCTCCAGGTCGCCCGGCCTCGGCATCACACCGAAGATGGATGTGCTCGGGAAGGCGGTCGTCGTCGTGGCATGAAACAAGTTCCGCTCATGGTTTTCGCGTTCTGCGTCGCGTTGGCGTCGGCAGTCGCGGCCCAGCCGCCGAACATCCTGCTCATCCTCGCCGACGACCTCGGCTACGGCGATGT
>JAURJO010000352.1 GCA_030832235.1 Verrucomicrobiota bacterium | reverse complement strand
TCCCTGCGGCCGGTGATGTCTCCTCGCTCCAGGCCGCCAACAGGAGCGAACGGAGTTAACGGAGGCCAATCGGTTGAGCGGAGAATCGGCCGCCTTCGGCGGTTCCGCAACGGCGCGGCCCGGCCGCACCATGGCGTCTTTAAGGATCGCCTCCAAATGGCTCCGCGAGGTTTCAAGCACGGGTGAACACGGATCAGCTGGGCTTGGTGTAGCCGCGAGCACCCGCTTACGCCGAAGCTGCGGCTGGAAAAAAGCCGCGGCGACATCCAGGCGGAAAGAGGATCCGTTCAGAACTGCGCCGACAATTCGTGCAGATGACCTGGCTCAAGCGTCTTCTCGCCAAGCGCGGTGCATTCCTGCTCGTCGTTTTTCAGCAGCTTGAAGCGGACGGGCGCGTTGGCCTCGTTGGTTTCCCAGCGCCATTTTCCGATGGAGATGAATTGCAGCGGCACTCCCTTTTCCCAGCTGAGGCCCGCGCCCTCGCCGCGAATGAAGAGGCGGTTGCCGATGCCGATGTAGGACGTGGCGATCAGGCGAGTGGCGCCGTCGGAGGAAATCGTGCGCTCGACGGTGCCTGGAACGGCAGCGCTGCCGGTGTCGTCCAGCGGCAAGTCCAGCGACGGTTCGGGATCCGGCTGTGCCTTGCGCGCGGCACGCTTGCGCGGGGAGGGTTCAGCGGCGGGCGCGGTGGCTTCCGGCTGGGGAGACGCGGATGCCGGTGGTGAAACCGGAGCGGGCGATTCGGCGGGGGGAGCTATCTCCGGCGCCGGAGCGGTGGACGCGGGTTCCGCAGGGGAAGCAGCAGGGATGGGAGGCGGGGCTAATTCGATCTTAGCCGCGGGCTCGGGCGGCGGAGTCGCGGTGGTCGTTTCCGTCGCAGGTGAGGCTGCGACCGGGGCGTCGGCGGCTATCGGGGGCTCCGGTGAAACTGCCGGGGCGTTGCTTATTTCTGCAACGGTCGCGGCCTCGGGGATCACCGGCTGCTCTGTCGGTGCCGGGGCCGCTTCCTTCACGCGGGGTTTGCGCGGGCGTTTGGGGGCGGCGGGCAGCGGAGCTTCCGTCGTCATGGCGGCCGGGATGTCCACCGGGACAACGGTGGTCTCGGCGTTCGGTTGGACGGTTTCGTTCGCGGCGGCGAGCGCAGGAGCTTCAGTGATCTCGGGACTGGCCGGCGGCCTCGTTTCCGGCGCCGGTGTTGGGAGCGGTTCCGACGGGGCCGGGGACTCGGCCAACCCGACGGGAGCGGCGGGTGCCGGAGCGGCGGCCGCCCGGATGCGGGTGCCGGCTGACTTCAGTTTGGCGTCGAGCTCCGCGAGTTTGGCGTCCAGCGCGGCGACGGCGGCCGCCTGGGCACGGACAATCGCCTCGGCGCCTTCGGAAAGCTTCGCGAGAGTGGCCTGGGAACCCGCGGCCTGCTGGTTGGCGGCGGCCTCGTGTTTGGCGAGCTCTGCGGCGGCCTTCGCGAGACGCGCGGCGGCGGTCTCGAGTTTGTCGGTGTCGCCGAGCCGGATCGCCGCGATCTGATCCTGCAATTGCGTGACCTTGTCCTGGAGTTTCTGCGGCAATTGCGCGGCCTGCTGGAGGTTCCGCTGCGCCGCCTCGTTGATCTGGTGCAGGCTGCTGGTCGCGATGCTGATCTGCTCGGCGGAGGCCGCGAGGGTCTGGGCCATGCCCTCGAGCACCCGCTGGCGCTCGTCGAGGATCTCGTTCTTCTGCCGCTCGTAGCCGGCCACCAGCGGGATCAGCCCCGCGATCGCCCCGAGGCTCACGCACGCCACGATCGCAATGACACTGCCCACGGTGAGCGGCTCCTCGGCGCGGAGGGCGATAACGGCGCCCGCGCCGATGAGCGCGAGGTCGGTCACGATGAAGATCCAGGCGGGGAGCGCGGGCTTGGCTTCGGAACGTTTCATGGGGGCGTCGGCGGCCGTTCCTTTCCGCGTCGCCGGCTGCGCGCTTCCTCCGCGTCACAGTCAGCCGCGGGCGAGGGTCGGTGCGGAGGTTGTGCGGCCCGCGTCGGCGCGGCTCAAGGGAAAACCGGACGCGCGCCTCCGCCGCAATACGTCACGTGCCGCCGGGGCCGTCGCGGTTTCGCTCGCCGCGGGGTGACGGAGGAATTGAGATTTCCCGCAACTTTCGGGCGCCGGCCGTGTTTTGCGCATGAATGACGACCTTCCCGTGCAAACCCCCGCGCCCGGTGTGAACCGCGCGGCGGACTTCACCGTTTTCATGCGCAGCTATCAGGACATGGTTTTCTCGACGGCGGCGCGTATCACAGCCAACGACGCGCAGGCGGAGGACATCGCGCAGGAGGTCTTCCTGCGGGCTTACCGCGACTTCACGCATTTGTCGGCCAGCCCGTCCGCCGGCGGCTGGCTCAAAACTGTCGCCACCAACCTCGCGCTGAACCACGTCACGCGCTATCGCCGCCGCTGGCGGTTCTTCTCGGAATTCCGGCGCGACGGCGACCACGACGGGAGCGAAACCCCCGAGGCAGCTTTCCCGTCCTCCGACGACCTCCTGGCCGACGTCGACGCCAACGAGCGCCGGCGGATGGTCGACGCCGCGCTCGCGCGCTTGCCGGACCACCAGCGCGTGCCGCTGGTGCTTTTTCATTTCGAGGACATGTCGTACGACGAGATCGCGCGCCGGATGTCGGTGTCGCTGCCCAAGTTGAAGACCGACCTGATGCGGGGCCGCGCGGCCCTCGCACGGTTGCTCGTTACCGACCCCGGTGCCCGCGAAACCTTGAGGATTACCCGCCATGACTGACCCCCGGACCGATTCGACGGACGTGAAGCTGGAGCGAATGATTGGAAAAGCCACGGCCGGTCTGCCGGCGCGGCCGGCGCCGGCGTCGCTCGAGGGCCGCGTCCTGGCGACGATCGCGAGCGCCGGGACGTCGTCGGTGCGGGCACACGGATTCGCGGCCTGGCCGGTGGCAGTGCGTTGGCTGGTGCTGGCGGCGCTGACGTCACTCGCGGCTTCGGTTCTGATCGCGCTGAGCGGGGCGGGGCCGGATTGGACCGCTTGGATGCGCACGCTTGTTCCGCGTGGCTGGACCGCGCTCTGGGAGGCGCTGCGGGCGACCTGGGAGGCTTCGGGCGGTGCCTTGGTGCTGCTGGGGCGCTCGATCCCGGAAACCTGGTGGTACTTGGCTGCGGTGGCTTTCGCCGGCTGGTACGCCGGGGTTATCGGGCTGGGCCTGACCGCGTACCGGCTCCTGCGGACGCGGGATTGAGAAACCGAAGGAACGACTTTTTCGAAGATGAAACCCATGAATTTACTTTCCGGCCCGCTTGCCGCGGCGCTTCTGCTGGCGCTGGTGCCCCGGGTTTTGCCCGCGGCGGATGTTTCGTTGTCGGCATCCGCCCGGAGCGAAGGCGGCGCGAGTCGTGAACAGGGAGCACCGCTCGGTGATCAAATCGTGCCGGCTGGTGAGCGGATGCGCGAGGTGGTCGCGTTGGGGGGCAAGGTCACGGTCGACGGCACGGTCGATCGCGACGCCGTCTCGATTCTCGGAAGCACCGTTGTGGGTGATGAGGGCCGGGTGCTGGGCAGCGCGGTCGGAGTGCTGGGTCGCGTCGAGTCGCGCGGGCTCATCGGCCGGGATGTGGTCGCGGTGCTCGGCGGGATCGAGATCAACGGTCCGGTGGGTGGCGATGTCGTCGTGGTGCTGGGAGACGTGAAACTTGGCCCCAAGGCGGTGATCCAGGGTGAACTGGTTCGGGTGGGTGGGAGCCTGCGGCGGGAACCAGGAGCGGTGGTTCGCGGCAGCGAGGTCGGCATCGGCCTGCCGGCTTCGATTTCGGCGGAGGGTGGATTCGTGGCCTGGGTGCGGAGCTGTGTGTTTCTCGCCCGGCCGCTGGCGTGGGACGCCTCTGTGGCGTGGGCGTGGGGCGTCGCGCTGGCATTTCTCGCGCTGTACCTGCTGATCGTGCTGGTGTTCCGGCGGGCGGTGAACACCTGCGCCGACACCTTAGCCGAGCGGCCGGGCCTCACGGCTTTGGGCAGCCTGCTCGCGGTATTTCTAACCCCGGTCGCGTTTGTCCTGCTCTCCGTCTCGATCGTGGGTCTGCTGGTCGTGCCGTTCCTCGGCCTCGCCGTCGTCGGCGCGACCCTGCTTGGCAAGGTCGCTGTTCTGCTCTGGCTCGGGCGGGCGTGCCTGCGGGGAAATCGCGGTGCGCCGCTGCTCGCCGTGCTGGTGGGCGGACTCCTGGTCCTTTTGCTCTACACGGTGCCGGTGCTCGGCTTCATCGTGTTCAAGCTGCTCGGTTGGATCGGCCTGGGAGCCGTCGCGACCACTCTCACGCTCAAAGCGCGGCGCGGCCGGGTATCGTCGTCGCCGGCACCCACTTCGCCGCCGTCCGCCGTCTCCGCGCCGGTTTCGCCCGCAGCCATGGTGACGCCTCCCGTGGTTCCGTTGGCCGCTCCGGCTCCGCTGGAGACTTCCGCGTCGGTCCCTTCCCCGGGAATTCCCGCGCCCGCGGTGTCTCCGGAG
>JAURJO010000351.1 GCA_030832235.1 Verrucomicrobiota bacterium | reverse complement strand
GGCCGCCGCGCTCCTCGACGAGCACCCGCTCGACGAGCACCTTTTTGCGCAGTTCGACGCCATTGCGCCGCAATTCGTCCGCCATCTTGCCGACGAGATCGTCCGATCCTCCGCGGTACGTGTAGACCCCGGCGCCCATGAAATTGGAGAAAACGATGCCGAACGTGATCGCCGGATCATTCACCGAGGAGCCGTTGGCGTAGGCGATCGGCTCCATGAGCAACCGCTTCACGTCGTCGCGCCCGGGGAAGAAACGCTCGAACATCTCTCCGGTCGTCTCGGGGTTGTTGTCGTAGAAGTTCATCGATCGCAGGTGGTCGTAGAACCCCTCCACCTTGGAACGTTCGACGCCGAACTGCTCGACCAGCACCCGGGTGTAGTCGTCGCGCGTGAACGTTGTGCGCACGTCCATTTGCGGGTTCACGAACCGCACGTCCTTCAGGGGCACGATCGCGTCGGCGATCTCGCGGGTCCAGTACTTGCGGCACGACTTGATCATCCCACTCGGGAAACCGTGCAGGGAAATGTCGAAAATGTGCCCGCCGCGGCGCGTGAACCAGGTGGCTAGCCCGCCGAACTGGTAGTGGTGCTCGAGCACGAGCACGCGGTGCCCGGCCTTCGCGAGCACGTTGGCGGCCGTCAGCCCGCCCAATCCGCTCCCGATGACGATGACATCGTACTCGTCCGCTACACCTTTGAGCCAGTCGTATCCCATGGAGAGATCAACGTGGGCGTTCCCCTCGATCTTGCCAACCCCGAGTTTGAAAAAGCCGCCGCATCCCGGCCCAGTCGAGGTTGTGTCACCTCACGTCCGACCGCCCCCTCGCTCAGCTTTCAACGGGCGAACGCCGGGGAATTCGTCACCTCGGCTTCGATCCGAGCCGCAACGCGATCAATCCGGAGCATTCCTGCGCTCCGGGCCTAACCCGCATTCCGATCTCGCCGCGGAACTGTCCGACGGGAATATGACTTCACCGCTACACCCCCGCGCGCAACCTTCCCGATCCCCAAAGATGAAAACCCGCCTGGTACTCCCGGCCCTGATTCTAACCCTGGCTGCAACCGTCTCCGCCTCTCCTCTGCGGATTCTGTACGCCGGCACGCCGGACCGCGGTCCGCGCATGGCGTGCCACGTCCTCATGCGCGACCTTGGGAGGGACGCGATCTGGTTCGACTATGTTTCGGATCCGGCCGGCGCGACCGCGGAGTTCGTGGCCAAGTTCGACGCGTTCGTGCTCGACGCACCTGCGGAACGCTTTCCCGCGCTCGCCGCGGTGCCGGCGACCCGCCGGATCGCCGCCGCCCAACTCGGCTCCGCCGAGTCCGAAGGCTACGCAGCCGGCGCCAAGGGTAAGCTCCTCGCGGCAATCAGTGCCGGCCGGCGGGCGGAGTGGGAGTCATTCCTCGCCAGCCGCGAACCCGAGCGTCGCGAGGTCCGCCCCACCATAGCCAACTACGAGAAACGCGCCGAACCGGTTACCTTCCAGCTTCCGCTCAGCGTGAAAGGTAGCCGCGAGCGCACCCAGGTGGCGCCCGACCTGCGGCTCGAGCTCTTCGCCGCCGAGCCCGACATCGCGAAACCCATCTTCATGGCTTGGGATGAACGCGGACGTCTCTGGGTCGCGGAAAGCCGCGATTACCCGCACGACGTCAAACCCGACGGCCTCGGCACCGACAGCATCAAGATCTGCGAGGACACCGACGGAGACGGACGCGCCGACAAGTTCACGGTTTTCGCCGACCGGCTGAACATCCCGACCAGCTTCACTTTCGCGCGCGGCGGCGTGATCGTCGCGCAACCCCCGCGCTTCCTCTTCCTCAAGGACACCGACGGCGATGGACGCGCCGATGTACGCGAGGAGATCATGACCGGCTGGGGCGTGAGCGACACCCATGCGCAGGCTAACAACCTGCACTACGGCATCGACAACTGGATCCACGGGTGCGTCGGGTACTCGGGATTCCGCGGCGTGGTAGGCGGCCGCGAGCTGCAGTTCGCGCAGGGCACGTACCGCTTCCGCGCCGACGGCTCCACGCTCGAGTTCCTGCATCAGTTCACGAACAACTCGTGGGGACAGAGCATCAACGAATTTGGCGACGATTTCGGGGGTACGGCCAATAACGCGCCTCTCTTCTTCGGCGGGCTGCCCGCCACCATCACCCCCAAGGGCATGCGGGCCATGACCGCGAAGCGCATCAACACCGAGGACCGCGCCCACACCATCACACCGAACTTCCGGCAGGTCGACGTCTTCGGGGGCTACACCGCCGCGGCCGGCAGCGCCATCATCCACTCCGACAACCTGCCCGCCCGACTGCAGGGCAAGGCCATGGTCTGCGAACCGACGATGAAGCTGGTAGCGCTTCTCGATGTCCGTCGCGACGGCGCCGGCTACGCGGCCGACGACGCCTTCAACCTTGTCGCGAGTTCCGACGAGTGGATGTCACCCGTGTTCGCGGAGGTGGGCCCCGACGGCGCCGTCTGGTTCTCCGACTGGCAGAACTACATCATCCAGCACAACCCCACCCCGAGCCTCGAACGCGGCGGCTACACGGCGAAGACCGGAGTTGGTGGCGCCCATGAGAATCCTTTGCGCGACAACGTGCGCGGCCGCATCTACCGCATCGTCTGGGACCAGGCCAAGGCGCCGGCCATCCGCTCGTTGTACGGCGCGTCCGAAGCGCAGCTCGTCTCCGCCCTCTCCAGCGGAAATCAATTCTGGCGCCTCACCGCGCAGCGGTTGCTCGTGGAGGGAAAACGCACGGCCGCCACACCGGCGCTGCGCAAACTTGCGGTGGGCGCCGCCCCGGTCCCCGCGCTGCACGCCCTCTGGGCTCTGCACGGTCTCGGACAGCTCGACGAGGCCACGCACCGCGCGGCTCTTGTCCATGCCAACGCCGCCGTCCGCCGCAACGCCACCCGCGCGCTCGGCTCCGACGCCCCGGCCGTCTCCCTCTTCTTCTCCTCGGCCGTCATGAGCGATCCGGACCTGCTCACGCGACTCGCCGCCTTCACAAAGTTGGGCGGATTCCCCACCTCACCCCAGATCAAGAGCGTCGCGGCGAGCTTGGTGCGAAATCCGGTCAACCAGAAGGACGAGTGGCTTCGCGAGGCGACCCGCGTCGTCGGGCGCGTGCACGGCGCGACGCTCTACAAAGAAGGTACGAACCTGCTCCCCAATCCCGGCTTCGAGGAAATCGGCGCCGACGGCCTGCCGAAAGGCTGGAACCGCCGTGACTACGGTAACCGTGAGTCCAACCGCACCGCGGCGTGGAGTTCATCGTCGGGCGATGGAAAATCCCATTCCGGTCAGCGGGGGCTCCGCGTGGTGACCGACGGCAATGCCGACACCAGCCTGCACGCGGATGTCGCGGTGAAACCGAACACCTATTACCGCCTCGCCGGCTGGATCCGCACCGGCGCACTGCAAGGCAAGGCCAGTTTCAACGTGCACAACATCCGCGTCGAAACCGAAACATTGCGCCGCCGCGACACCGACTGGACCGAGGTTGAAGTCGAGTTCAACAGCGGCGACCGGACGACCGCCTCCGTCAACGTGCTGCACGTCGCCCGCGGAGAAGCCGTTTTCGACGACGTCCGCCTCGTGGAGCTCACGCCCGCCGACGAGGCCGCGACGCTGCTGCCCGGCGACGCCTCGCGAGGCGCGAACCTGTTCCACAAACACCCGGCTGCTTGCGTGCTTTGCCACGCGCTCAAGGGCCAGGGCAGCACGGTCGGACCCGCGCTCGACGGACTCGCCGCCCGCACCACGCCGGCTTACATTCGCGAGAGTCTATTGGAGCCGAGCAAAGTGCTGGCGAAGGGCTACGAACACTACGGCGTCTCCCCGATGCCGCCGATGGGCGACATCTTCAGCCCGCAGGAAATCTCCGACCTCGAGGCCTACCTGCAGACATTACGCTAGACCGCGCGCGTCTTTCGCTCACGGCCGCCCGACGGCGGCCGCAAGCTCGCGCACTTTGCCGACGAGCGCATCCTGCGCCTCGGGCGCGAAGTAGCCGATGCCGCCATGATAGAGCCCGCGGGTCTCGTAGCCGCCTTCGCGCATTACGCGTGCTGACGGCACGTAGCCGAAGGTGTCGTGGCAGTACGCGGCCAACCAGAGCCTCATCGGTCCGAGCGCGTCCTCGATCAGCCGCACGTAATCTACCACCACCTCGCCCGGGAGACCGACAAAAGTCAGGTCTGCGCCAAACTGCCAGACTGCCACCGGAACGCGGTACTCGGTCGGAAGCGTACCGCCTTCGTTGAGTTTTTGAAGCATCTGCTCCGCCACCCACTTTTGCGTGGAGGCCCCCTTGGTAGCGGTCCGCTCGATCTCGGCGCGCGCCGGCGGACGCTGCAACGGCAGCGCCACCTCGCCGAGCGCGGTTAGAAGAGGTCCATTCACCGGTTTTAGGGTGAAATCCATGACACGCCGCACTTCGCGGGCCAGTTCGGTTCCGTGTGCCCGGGCAACCTCCACCGCAGGACGCTTGGCGGGGTCATTGAGGCTGTTCGGGTATGGATTCGTGTCTCCAGCCAGCCCCTGCACAAACATCGCCTGTGCCCCCGGGTTCTCCCGCTCAATGAGCGCCTGCGCCACACCCGCGTAGTCGCCGCTTACGCGGTTGTCGCGGGTACCATAGGTCGTGTTGTGGCAGGCGGCTCCGAATACGACGCCGCGCACCCGCCCTCCTGCGTCGTCGATCCGTAATACCGGAACCGAGCGGTCAACCGGCCCGCGTGGATTTACCCCGAGAATCACCCCGCGGTCGGTGAACTCGCGTCGGTTCATCGGAAAATTCACCTGCCCCGTGCCCCAGCGCAGGCGCGCCGGGTCCAGTCGCGCCAACGCCTCGCGCGCGAGCCGCACGCACTCGTCCTGCAGGCGCGTCGTGTAGGCGATCAGGCGCTCGGCCTGGTCGCGCGCGATCGTGTAATGCGACTGGGTGCCGAGCATCACCGCCGGTCCGGCGTGCGTGTGTGATGCGTTGAAAAGAATTCTTTCCCGCGGTACCTTCGTTTCCGCTGTGATTCGGGCGAGCACCGGCGTTGAGAAATCGGCGCGGAACCCGATGAGATCAGCTGTGACGATCAACGCGCGGGAGCCCGACGCGTCCTCGAGCGCGAGGACTTTGAGGAAAAGCTCGTCATCGACCTCGCGCGCCGGCTGCGTCCGGCCCGCGTAACCGGCAAGCATCAAGGGCTCCGACGGCGTGATCTTCGACGCGGCGAAACCGGCGCGCCAACCGGAGCCCGGTTCGGCGGAGAATGAAGTTTGCGACAGCAAAGCCGGCGCGAGCGTCAGGAGCAGAAGACGGAACGGGGTTTTCATGGGAAATTTAATGCACTGCTCACACTCTACGCGCTCTCCTCGGCGGAGCCGTGAAAGACGCGGCCGCAGTCTGCGCCCTAAACGCACGAGAGTTCAATCCGGCGCGGGGGTACATTCTCCCCGCTTAAGATGAGTCCGGTGGATCGGTGCCCCCAGCTAGGAATCGAAGGTCCGTACCTCCGTACCGCCTAGCCGCGAAGGCACGTCGCTAGGAATCTCCCGCCTTCCTGAGTTCCTCATTCTCCCCGTCCGGACCGGCTTCCATCGCGAGTTCCGTCCAGACCGTGCCTCTTCCACCTTGGAAAATCCCGGCTCAGGGCAGCAGCAGCACTTTCCCGGTCGTGCCCCGGGACTCGAGGGCGCGGTGGGCGTCGGCGGTACGCGCCAGCGGAAACGTTGCGCCGATCCGCACGCGCAGCGAACCCTCGGCGACCCACGCGAAGAGTTCGGCCGCCCTCGCTCGCAGCTCGGCTGGAGTCGCGACATAGTGCGCGAGGGTCGGACGTGTGAGAAAGAGCGAACCCTTCTGCGAGAGAATCAGCGGCGCCACGGGCGGCACGGGACCGCTGGCGTTGCCAAACGAAGCCAGGAGTCCGCGCGGCCGCAGGCAGGCGAGTGATCCCTCGAACGTCTCGCGGCCCACACCGTCGTAGACGACATCCACGCCACGCCCGCCGGTGAAGGCGCGCGCCACCTCCGCGAAGTTTTCGCGGGAGTAGACGCAAACGGCGTCAGCCCCGGCCTCGCGCGCGAGCGCAGCTTTCTCGTCGGTGCCGACCGTCGCAATGACGCGAGCGCCGCGCTTCCGCGCGATCTGGACGAGCAGCAACCCGACCCCTCCCGCCGCCGCGTGCACCAGCGCCGTCTCCCCGGTGCGGAGAGGCCATGTGTCGCAGGCGAGGTAGTGCGCGGTGAGTCCCTGCAGCATCACCGCCGCCGCCAATTGAGAGGAAACTCCCGCTGGCACGGACACGCACTGCGCGGCCGGCGCCAACGCCTCCTCGGCGCAAGCACCCACCACCGACGCACTCGCGACGCGATCGCCCACGCGGAATTCCGTGACGCCCGTCCCGATCGCGGTCACCACCCCGGCCGCCTCCTGTCCGGACGTGTGCGGCAGCGGCACGGCGTAGAGCCCTGAGCGCTTGTAGGTGTCGATGAAGTTGAGTCCCGCGGCCTCGACGCGCAGGCGGATCTCTCCGGCCGCCGGCAGCGGTAGAGGGATTTCCTCAAGTACCAGGTTCTCGGGACCGCCTTTTTCGTGGATACGAATCGCTTTCACGCGGACATCGCTGAGTGAACGCGGTGACTTCGTCAGGCCCAAAACCGGCCGGAGCCCAAGCATCAGGCGGATGCCTCGGAATGCCCAATCCCCTTGTTTTCCAATGGCTGCCATTCGCACGGTCTGCGGTCACGTGAGTCTCCTCGCCGCCGATCACTGCTCGGCCGCGAGCAAACTCTGAACGTGCAGCTCCGGCCTGTCCGCCGCCGGTCCCCGCCAGTCTGTGTTCTTCGTGCGCCCCATGGGCCACTCGCTTGGTTGCGCACCTTTCGCGTGCTTCGTCATTCTTCGCAGGAATTCCTTCCCACATCCGTCACATCTCCCCATCGTCCATTTGTCCCCGAACTCTGCCGCCCCGGATGCGCCCCGGCCCCACCTTCCAACTCCCCGTCGTCATCACCTGCCTTTTGGTGGGTGGGCTGCGCTCGGCTGAAGCGGTGAACTACGACCGCGACATCCGTCCGATTCTTTCGAATCACTGTTTCCACTGTCACGGACCTGACGACGCGCAACGGAAGGGAGGCCTTCGGCTCGACACCGAGGCCGGCGCGCGCGGCGCCGCCAAGAGCGGGGCGATGGCAATTGTGCCCGGGCGCCCTGAAGACAGCGAACTCCTCCACCGCGTCACCGCCCGCGATGCCGACGAGGTGATGCCGCCCCCCGAGACCAAGAAGCCGCTGAACCCCGCGCAGATCGCGCTACTCCGACGCTGGATTGAACAGGGCGCGCCGCAGCCAGCGCATTGGTCATTCGAGCCTGCCGGGCACCCGAAGCCGCCGGAAATCGCGGGGACCACGCATCCGATCGACCGTTTTGTCCGCGCACGGCTCTCCCGCGAAGGAGTGTCGCCATCCCCGGCCGCCGACCGCCGCACCCTCATCCGTCGCTTGAGTCTCGATCTGGTCGGCCTGCCGCCCACGCCATCGGACGTGCAGGCCTTCGTCGACGACCGGGCGCCCGACGCCGAGGCGCGGCTGGTGGACCGCCTGCTGGCGTCGAGGCATTTCGGTGAGCGCTGGGGCCGACACTGGCTGGATCAGGCGCGGTACGCGGACAGCGCAGGCTACCTCAATGACACCCTGCGCCCATATGCGTACCTCTACCGCGACTGGGTCATCGACGCGGTGAACCGCGACCTGCCCTTCGATCAGTTCACAGTGGAGCAACTCGCGGGTGATCTGCTGCCTTCCGCGACGCGGGAACAGCGCATCGCCACCGGCTTCCATCGCAACTCCCTCAAGAACGACGAGGCCGGCGCCGACCTTGAGCTGGACCGGGTAAAGAACGCAGTTGATCGCACGGCCACGACCGGATCGGTCTGGCTCGGCCTCACGGTCGGCTGCGCGGAGTGCCACACGCACAAATACGATCCGATCTCTATCCGGGAGTTCTATCAGCTCTACGCGTTTTTCAACCGAACCGCCGAGCGGGAGATTCCCGCACCGCGTCCCGACGAACTCGCCGACTACGAACGCAAGCTGGCCGTCTGGGAAAAGGAGCGGGAACGCCTCGAGGCGCCGATCCGCGATTTTGTCGCGAGCCTTCCCGCGGCAAACGTCTCAAACTGGGAAAAGAAGCTCACGCTGCCCCGGGCGCGCTGGGCGGTTATCCGTCCGAACGAGATCACGACGATCACTGAGGATGAG
>JAURJO010000041.1 GCA_030832235.1 Verrucomicrobiota bacterium | reverse complement strand
GAGGTCTCCCACGTCTTCACATTTTCCCGCCCTTTCACGTCTTCCCGTTCACACCCCAACCCGGGATAAACCACGAAGGGACCCGAATTTACACGAATGGCTCAGCCTCCGTTTCCTCCGTTCTCTCCTGTTGAGCCGGTTTGAACAGGAGGCAACTGAGGCAACGGAGATCGAGCGCTTCATCGTCTCGCATGTCTTCCCAATCTCACCCGTCTCCCACGTCTCCCCGCCTCCGTGGTGAAACTCACTGATTTTTAACCACAGATCACTCGGATGGCACAGATGGTTCAAACCACCGCGCCCGGGTTCAGTGGTTTTTCCGGGTGTTCCGAGTGTTCCGTGGGCAACCTCCGTTTCCTCCGTTGGCTCCTGTTAGCCGGCCGGGCTGGGAACAGGAGGCAACTGAGGCAACGGAGCTAGACGCTTTGGATTTCGTGTCTTTCGCGTGTTTCGTGGTGGCTCGGTCCCCGCGTCTTCCCGCACTTACCGGCCTTCCTGCTCCAACCACTCTCTTGCGCGTACTGAGCCTCTTCGCGGCCAACTCCGGGCCTGGCCGCCAAGAGGCGCATAACGCGCAAACGTCGGCCACCGTCGCTCTATTTTCCGCGCTTTCCGTGTCTTCCGCGCCTGCCCTCAGTAGGCTTGTCGAAGGAGGGCGCCAACTGCCTAGGTTTCGTGCGTTGGTGTAGTTCGTGGTTCCACCACGCCTTGCCACCCGCGCATCGGAGGATTGTTATGGTTTTTCACCCCGCCCTTCCGGACCCCCGCCATGCACGCAACCCTCCGCCTCATCACCGTTGGTCTCATCGCGCTGCCGCTCGCAGCCCAGACCGTGACACCTCCCGTTTCGCCCGCACCCGCCGCGGGGGAGAAATCCGTCGTCGAGCTCTCGCCGTTCGAGGTGCGGGCCGACACCGACGTGGGCTACCAGGCCGCCAACACGACCAGCGGTTCGCGCCTCAACTCGCGCCTGCGCGACACCCCCGCAGCCGTGGCCGCCTTCACGCCCGAGTTCCTCGCCGACATCGCCGCGACCAATCTCGAAGAGATGCTGGCCCACGCGACCAACATCGAGATCGACGTGGAGGATGCCAACGCCGGGTTCAACAACCCGCAGGGCCGCGGGGCCGACGGCAACGATTACCAGTTCCGCATGCGTGGTTCGCCCGCCGGGGCCTCCCGCGACTTCGTCGAGTCCAGCATTCCGGTCGATCTCTACAACGTGGAACGCGCCGAGGTGGCGAGCGGCCCCAACTCCATTCTCTTCGGTCTCGGGCAGGCCGGCGGCCTCGTGTCGCTCTCGGGCAAGCGGGCCAACCTCCAGCGCACGCGCACGACGCTCAAGTCGATGCTCGGTTCGTGGCACTACGAGCGCTACGAGGCCGATCACAACCAGGTGCTGATCCCGCGGAAGGTCTCCCTGCGCCTGCTGGGCCTCTACCAGAACAACCAGGGCTGGCGTTACTGGGACTTCAACGACTCGGCCCGCTGGACGGCCGCCGTCGCGTATCAACCGTTCCGCGACACCACGGTCCACGTCTCGGTCGAGAAAGGCCATACGGACAACAGCCTCACGATCGGCTGGAACGCGACCGACCAGATCACGGCGTGGTGGGACGGTGGCCGCCCGGTGATCGACGGCACGACCGCGCCGGCCGGGACCAGTCGCTTCAGCTCTACCAACAACCGCTTCACCTTCAATCAGCAGGACGGCTTCGTCTACAACCTCAAGGGCGAGTTCCAGAGCACCGGACGCTACGGCGTCGAGACGCTGCTGCCGCCGTCCGTCTCACCGTACGACTTCAATCTCACCGGACCGGGCGGTGTGCGCCACCAGACCTTCCTCAACCGGCAGATCACGGTGCAGCAGCGGCTGCCGCGCGGGCTGATGCTGGAGCTCGCCTACTTCCGCAACCGCGCGGACGTCGAGGCCAACGGCATGGCGGTGGGCGGGGCGAACCTCCGCGCCGACCCCAACCTCACCCTGCCGCGGCCCGACGGCGCAACCGGCACCGTGCCCAACCCGTTCGCGGGACGCCTCTACTTCGAGGCGATCTGGTTCAAGGACCGCATTCTCACGGACAACGAGATCTGGCGCGCGAGCCTCGCCGCGGACGTCGGTCGCTCTGATCGCTGGTTCGGCCGCCACCGGATCGCCGGACTGGCCGAGCACTCGGAGCAGGACCGGCTGCGGCGATGGCGCGACGAGATTCTGGTCGACGACACCAACACGCCGATCACCAACGCCGCCAATGCCGAAGGCGCGCAGAACCAGCTCACGCGCCGGAATTACGTTTCGACGACCGATTACCGCACCTGGTACGCGAGCGATTCCAGCGTGCCGGTGGCGCCGTTCCTCTGGAACGGGAAACGCTACCAGGCCACGTACGCCTCCCGCGCCCGCGCCAACACCCACTCGGTGAAGGACATCACCTCGTTCATGGTCGCCAGCCAGAGCTTCTGGTGGCGCGACCGTCTGGTGACGACGCTCGGCGCGCGGCGCGACGAGATCCAGTTCCGCAACGCGCAGGAGGCACGCATCCTCGACCCCAATCATCCCCGCGTGCTCTCCAAGGAGGTGTCAGTCGGTGAGTGGTACTTCGACGGCAACTACACGAAATACCGCTACACCCCGACGACCTTCACCGCCGGGGCCGTGCTGCACGCCCACAAGCGCCTCTCGGCCTTCGCGAACTTTTCCCGCAACAACGGCCAGCCGCGCTTCGACCGCACCGTGCTGCCCAACGGCGACGTGCCCGAGCCGACCGAGGGCCGCGGACGCGACTTCGGCCTGATGGTCGACGTGCTGGGAGACGACCGGCTCTTCGTACGCACCACGTGGTACCAAACGGAACAGCTCAACGACTCGCCGATCCTGCCGGGCGGCAACGCGCTTGGCGTGGATAACCTCACCGCGATGCTCGGCGCCCTGCTCTCCGCCGGCAAGATCTCGCAGGCCGATTACGACCGGCAGGCGGTCTCGTGGACCTCGGCCACGATCGACGTGCTCACCAAGGGCGTGGAGATCGAGGTCGTGGCCAACCCCACGCGCAACCTCACCCTCCGGGCCAGCTACGCCCATTCCGAGCGCAAGCGGCAGAATTTCTTCACCGAGGTCTTCCAGTTCTTCGATTCGCGCATCCCAGAGTGGCGAAAGCTTCTCGCGAACAACCCGACGGAGCTGGCCACGCTCGAGACCGCCGCCCGTGACCTCTACAGCGAGCTCGATTACCAGGTGGACCGCCAGAACTCGCCGTTCGGTTCGCGTCCGCACAAGGCCAACGGCACCGCGCGCTACCGCTTCAGCGAGGGTCTCCTCAAGGGCGTCTTCGTGGGTGGATCCGTCCGCTACAACGGCAAGAACTTCCTCAGCTGGGACAAGCCCACCGGCTACGTCTATTGGGGCAACGAGTCGCTCCTCGGCGACGTGTTCGCCGGCCATCGCTTCAAGCTCCCGGGCTCGAGGAGCAACGCGACCGTGCAGCTCAACGTGCGCAACGTCTCAAATTCGTACCTGGCGAACGTCGGTCGGTACAATGACAACTATACCGGCGTCCGCCGCATCTACTTCAACGAACCGCGCAGCTTCCGCCTGACGACGACGCTCGAGTTCTGATCCTCCGCGGAGTCGGCCCTCTCCTTCGTGGCGCTGCGCGCGCGATGTAGCCGAGGGCGCACCCCTCGGATCTTCGGCATCCTTTCCCGCCCCGCTTTCACCGTAAGGTTTGGACCAGGCCCGCTCATCCTCCGCGGCGTCAGCCGCGGCCACACCTCACAATGCTCAAGTCCACGAGCTTCCCGTCACCCGCGTCGTAGAGTGAGGACGCACTCGAGGTGGCGGGTCTGGGGGAAAAGATCGAACGGCTGCGCCGCGGTCAAAGTGTAGCCGGCGGCGAGGAAGTGCTTCAGGTCGCGCATCTGCGTCGCGGGATCGCAGGAAACATACACGACGGTGCGCGGCCCGAAGGCGAGGAGCTGCTGCAGGAACGTCTCGTCACAGCCCTTGCGGGGAGGGTCGATCACCACCGCGGTGTCGGCGGGAGCGAACACCGGATCGAGCCCGGCGAAGATCGCGGCCGCGTCGCCGGCGGAGAACGTCGCATTGGTGATTCCATTGGCGGCCGCGTTATCGCGGGCGAACCGCACGCTGCTCTCGCTGATCTCGATGCCCGCCACGCGCTCGAAACCGGGGGCAGCGCTCAGCGCGAACAGCCCGCTCCCGCAATAGGCGTCGACGAGGAAGCGGGCGCCTCCCGCGGCCGCCTGCTCCCGCACATGGCGCGTGAACGCCGGCAGCAGGAAAGGGTTGTTCTGGAAAAAGTCGCGCGCCAGGAACCGCAGCCGTAGCGGCTCTCCAGGTGTCGGTCCGGCGCCGGCGATCTCCTCGGTGATCACCGCGTCGTGATCGGAGGTCACCGAACCACCCGCTTCGCGCAGCAGCAGCGTGGCGCCGCGGGTGTACTCGGCCTGCCGCGCGTGGACCGCCGCGCGCACGTCGGCGAGGCGCGCGTTGATCGCCTCGGTGGCGATGGGGCAGGTGGGCACGTCGACGATGTCGAACCGCGTGCCTTGGCGGAGAAACCCGATCGGGACGGGCCGCGCCTCCCCGCCTTCGCGCGGTGCGGCGAAATGCGGGGTGATCTTGGATCGGTAGTGGAACGAGCGCGGGGAGGGTTCGACCGGCGCGACGGGAAACCCCGCGACTCCCGCCATGTGCTCCAGCAGCTCCGCGACCTGGCGGCGTTTCCACTCCAGCTGCGCGGGGTAGTCCAGATGCTGGTATTGGCAGCCGCCGCAGCGGCCGAACAAGGGGCAGCGCGGCGCGACACGTTCCGCCGCGGGACGGAGCACCTCGACGAGATCGGCCTCGGAATAATTGCGGTGGTTGCGGAACACCCGTGCCCGCACCCGCTCGCCGGGCAGCGTGAACGGCACCATCACCACCCACTTGCCCGCGTCCCCGGGCAATTCCACGCGGCCGAGGCCCACGCCAAGATTCGTCAGCGTCGTGACCTCCAGCTCGAGCTCGGCGTGGTACGCGAACGGCTGGTCGTTGAAGGGTTTCCTTTTGCCCACGCGCGGAGGGAACACGCGGCGGCGCCCCGTGCGAGCAAAAGGATTTTGTCTTTTGCCGCGAACCGGTGTCTTCCATCCGCCCGTGTCCGCCCCCGAGAAGATCTCCAGCCTGCAGAACCCGCGCGTGAAGGAGCTCGTGCGCCTGCGCGACCGTCGGCCGCGCGACGAGGCGGGCGTGTTCCTCGTCGAGGGCTACCGCGAGATCCTGCGCGCGCTCGACCGGGGCGTGCAGCCGCGGGAGTTGTACTTCTCGCGCGATTGGTTTCTCGGAACCAACGAGCCGGCGCTCCTCGCGCGCGCCGAGGCCGCCGGCGCGAAACTCTGCGAGCTCTCCAAGGAGGCCTTCGCTAAGGTCGCTTACCGGGAACGGCCCGACGGTCTGCTCGCCGTGGCACCGCAATGGCGGCGGCGACTCGAGGACCTCGACCTGCCCGCGGCGCCGCTGCTGCTCGTCGTCGAGGCCATCGAGAAACCCGGAAACCTCGGCACCATCCTTCGCGGGGCCGACGCCGCCGGCTGCCACGCGGTCATCGTCTGCGATCCGGTAACCGACATCTTCAACCCCAACGTCGTCCGCGCGTCCACGGGCGTGCTTTTCTCGGTTCCGCTGGTGGTCGAGGAAAGCGCGCGGGTGCGGGCGTGGCTGCGGGAAAAGGGCGTGCGCGCGGTGGCGACGACGCCCGCGGCGACGACGATCTACAGCGCCGCCGACCTCCGCGGGCCACTTGCGATCGTGATGGGCAGCGAGCAGTACGGCCTGAGTGATTTCTGGCTCAAGGAGGCGGATCTGCCCGTGCGCATCCCGATGGCGGGCCAGGCCGACTCACTGAACGTGGCGATGGCGGCGATCATCACGCTCTTCGAGGCGGTGCGTCAGCGCGGCTGAACCCGCCGGCCGGTCAGCGCCG
>JAURJO010000350.1 GCA_030832235.1 Verrucomicrobiota bacterium | reverse complement strand
GCGGCGATCCACCGCGAGATGTCCCCGATCGAGATCAGACCCGCCAGCCGGCCGGCTGAAACCACCGGCAGGTGCCGACAGCGCTTCGCGGTGAAGATCGCCGCCACCTCTTCCACGGTCGCGTCCGGCGAGACCGTGATCACGTCGCGGGTCATGACGGCGGATACCGGCGTAGTCCGCGGGTCGACCAGGCCCAGCACCCGGCAGAGCACGTCGCGCTCGGTGAAGATTCCGGCGATCACGCCACCCGACAGCACCACGATCGCACCCACCCGTTGGCGGTTCATCTCCGCGACGGCGGCGAGAATGCTCACCTCCGGAGGGACGCTGAAAACCTGATCACCTTTGCGCCGCAGCAGGACCGAGATCGCGACATTCATGGCTCGGAGGGGATCGACCAAACATGCGCGAAGCGCGTGCCACGGCAAACGCAATTCTCCCCTTCGCGGCGGCTACGAACCCGCGAAGCGGCACTCAGGCCCGCGGGTTGCCGAGCAGTTTGTCGAGCGCACCCAGACTTTTGACCGGGGCGGACTTCGCGCCCGAAGGTTTGGCGGCGACCGCGACGATCGGCTTCACCGCGGCAGGAGCGACGGCTGTCCCCGTGGAGCCAGGCGCGGCAAACCGCAATTCAGCGATCCGGCGCTCGAGCTTCAGGGCCGAGACGGGTTCCGATGTGCCAAGCTCCTGCGCGAAAAGACTTACCCGCAGCTCCTCCAGCTGCCAACGCAGGCGCGAGACTTCGGCGGGATCGGTTTCGCGCGGAAGTTTTCGCCAAGCCTCCTCCAGCGCAGCCACCTGACTCTCCCGCTCGGCGTCCTTCGCGGGACTCCGACGCGCCCGTTCGATGCGTAGGCGCATCGCCTTCAGGTACCGCGGAAAATGCGCTAGCCGCGGGAATGGAGTCACCCGCATAAAATCCGCCGGCAACAAGGACGCGAGATGACGCGCCACCGTCGCCGGAGCGTCGGGCGCGACCTGGAGCTCGAGGCGCAACGTGAGGATTTCCCGCAAAAGGTCTCCCAAGCGCGGCACGATCCCGCGCAGGTCCGTCCGGGCCCGCTCAAGCACGGTCTCGAAGGTCTTCGCATCGGCCGGTTCGACCGGCCGGCCGGTCACCCACCCGCGGATTGACTCGAACGCCTGGGCCTCCAGATCCGCGACCGGCGCCAACGTCGCGGTGAGCGGTCCCAGTTCACGCAGGGCCCGCAGATCCCGCTGCGTCCACATCAAGTCGCGTCCGAGCTGCGTTTCGAACAACGCCTCCAGCCCGCGGCGCGTGGCCTTCAATGCTTCTTCCGGCGTGCGGAACAACCGGCGGGAAACGCCCTCGGGCGCGGCCTGCAGGCCGGGGAACGCGTAAACCGGCGCCCCCGCCTGCTCCGTGACGAGCACCCGATCCGGCAGGCCGTCGAACGCCCACGTGGTGTGGGCGGGCGTTTCCCAGCGGGCCCGCGCCGCGCGCCACGCCGCCGGTTCCTCGCGTGCCACCGTCGCGCTGGCCGCCAGCGAGCGGGACAGCAGCGCCGAGCGAATCTCAGCCAGATCGCGACTCGCGGCGAGCTCCCGGCCCGCGCCGTCCACCACCCGCACCCTCACGCGCAGGTGGTCGGGCGGCGGCTTGCCCGCCCAAACGGCGGCGTCCAGCGCGATGCCGTGCGTCTCGGAAATGACGGCCGCCAACGCCTCGACCAGAGACTCCCGGCGATCCGTCAGCCGGTCCCGCGCCGCGACTTTTTCCGCCAACGCCCGCGCGGTCTCCGCGAGGGGCACAAACGCACGGCGCAGTTCCTTGGGCAGGACGCGCAGGTGATGCTCCACCTTGGCCTCAAGATGCCCCGGCACCGCCCAATCCAGCGCCGCCGGAGTCAAAGCCTCCGCCTCCCCCACCCCGACTTCCAACGTCACCCCGTCATCGGCCTGCCCCGGCCGGTAGGCGTAATTCAACGGCAGCACGCGGGTGCTAAGGGGCAACGCGGCCGGAAACGCGGTGGCGTCGTGCTCGACGGTCGCAGGATCACGCAGATCGGCCGGCTCCATCATGAGGAAACGCGGTTCCGCTCCGCGACGTTCGCGCACGAGCGCGACCAGTTCGCCGACCGCGCTCACGCCCTCCGCCGGCGCTCCGTCCGCTCCCGGCAGCAGGCGCGCCGCATAGAACCGGTAGGCGGCCTCGTCGAGGTTCAGATACGAGCTGTCCCGCGCCCGCGTGAGCAGATCCTCGATTTTCTCCCGCACCGTCCGATTGTGGGACAGGAAATCCAGCGGAAACGTGACGGTGTCGTTCACCAGACCCTCGCGGATGAAAATCTCCGTCGCGTGACGCGGATCGATCCGCCCGTAGGCGACGGCCCGGCTCTCGAGTTCGAGGCCGTAGAGCCGCGAGCGGCGACGCACCATCACCCGGCCGCCTTCCGCGTTCCAGAAGGGTTCGCTGTGCGCCACGCGCACCACATGGGCCCCGAGCTCCAGCGCCCAAAGCGGGTCGATGCGCGCGCACGTGCGGGCGTAGAGGCGAGTGGTCTCCACGATCTCCGACGCCATGATCCAGCGCGGTCCGCGCGGCGCGGGGCGGCCGCCATTTTTAGCGGCCCCTTCCCGCGGGCGATGCTTCGCGCGCGGGTCCTCGCGACGAAAGAGCACGGAGCCCGGGAACAAGCCGACCCGCCGGTCCTGCGTGGCCTTGTAGGCGCCGCTCTCCTCGTCGAGCTGCGCAATGTTGCCGAGCAGGCCGGCGAGGATGCTGCGGTGGATCGCGCGGTACGCGGGAGTGCCGAACCCGGTCGACTGCGGATCAGTTTCCTGCAGTCCGGAGAAGGCGGAGGAAACGCGGAAACCGTCGCGACCCTCGAGTGCGTCCATCAGCTGCGCGTGGATGTCGCGCCACTCTCGCATGCGCGGATAGCTGAGGAAATGATCACGGCAGAAGCGTCGGAGCCGCGCCTGCGTCATCCGCTCCACCTCGTCGTGAAACGCATCCCAGATGGCCAGCAGGGTCAGGAAGTCGGAGTCGGGATGCGCGAAGCGGCGGTGCGCCGCGTCGGCCTGCGCCTGACGGTCGAGCGGACGTTCGCGGGGATCCTGGATGGAGAGGCCGGCGGCGATGACGACCACCTCACGCAACGCCTTTTCATCCCGCGCCTGCAGGATCATGCGCGCCACCGTGGGATCGACCGGCAGCCGCGCCAATTCGCGGCCCACCGGCGTCAGTTCAATCGTGCCGGCCGCGGCGCCAGACACAGTCGCACCCAACTCCTCCAGCAGCGCATGCCCCGCGCGCACGGCCTTGGCCGAGGGCATGTTGATGAACGGGAACCGCTCGATGTCGCCCAAACCGAAGGCCTTGAGGCGCAGAATGACGTCGGCGAGATTCGCCCGCTGAATCTCCGGTTGCGCGAAACGCGGTCGCTCAAGGTAGTCCTTTTCCGAGTACAGCCGGATGCAGACTCCCTCGGCCACGCGCCCGGCGCGGCCCTTGCGCTGGTCGGCGCTGGACTGGGCGACCGGCTCGATCGGCAGGCGGCGGGTGCGGGCCTGCGGCGCGTAGCGGCTCACCCGCGCGAGGCCGGTGTCCACAACGTAGCGGATGCCGGGAATCGTGAGCGAGGTCTCGGCGATGTTGGTGGCGAGCACGACCTTGCGCCGGTTCGTCGGCGCGAAAACCCGCTGCTGCTCGGCGTTGGACAGGCGGCCGTAAAGCGGCACCAGCTCGCAATCGCGCAACCGGCGGCCCGTCAACAGATCACCCGCCTCGCGGATATCGCGCTCGCTGGGCAGGAACACCAGAATATCGCCGGCGGTGCTCTCCCGCACGATCCGCTCCACCGACTCGACGACGCCATCGATGTAGTGGAGCGCCTCGGCGCGGGCGGAGGCGACCGCGGCGACGTCGTGCCGCTCCTCGTTTTCATCGTCCTCGGCGTAGTCGCGTCCCAGCGAGTCGAGCGGGGCATGGATCACCTCCACCGGGAACATGCGCCCTTCAACCTGGATGACGGGGGCACCGTCGAAGGCCGCGCTGAAGGCCGCGGTGTCGATCGTGGCGGAGGTGATCACGATCTTGAGGTCGGGTCGCCGGTGGCGCAGCCCGCGCAGATGGCCGAGCAGGAAGTCGATGTTGAGCGAGCGCTCGTGGGCCTCGTCGATGATCACCGTGTCATACTCGCGGAGCAGCGGATCGCCCTGCACCTCCGCGAGCAGCATGCCGTCAGTGAGGAACTTCACCACCGTGGCGGACGAGGTGCGGTCGTCGAAACGCACCTTGCAGCCCACCTCGCGTCCCCAGGCCACCGCCATCTCCTCAGCGACGCGGCGCGAGATGGACAAGGCGGCCACGCGCCGTGGCTGCGTGCAGGCGATCCGCCCCCGCACGCCACGCCCGGCCGCGAGACAGAGCTTCGGGATCTGGGTCGTTTTACCGGACCCCGTCTCGCCCGCCAGAATCACGACCTGACTGGCCGCGATCGCGGCGGTGATCTCCTCGGCCCGCGCGCTGATGGGCAGCTCGGGCGGGAACTCGAGACGGAAGGGAAAGGACGGCTGGGCTTCGGAAGGCACGAAGAGGCTTGAGCTTCCGGAGCCGGCCACGGATGACAAATCTTCCATGCAGCAACCGCCGCTCCTGCCTGAAGAGACGCTTGAACGAGTCGAGCGTTTGGCCCGCTTCGACGGTCTCAGCCTGTTGCTGCTGGGCGCGCTGTTCGCCGTGCCGGCCGCCGCCGTGCGGGACGTGCCGTTCGCGATCATCGGCCTCCTCGCCGCGGGTGCCGGCGCGATCGAACTCCACGGGCTCGGGCTGTTGCGCGAAGGCGACGCGCGCGGCATGAACTGGTTGATCGGCAGCCAACCGCTGCTGCTGGTGGTGATCTGGAGCTACTGCGTGCTCCGCCTGCTGTTCTTCGAGCCACCTCCCCTCACCGACGGCATGGCAGATCTGGCTAAGGCCGGCGCCGCGCAATGGGGCATGCCGGTGGAGGACTATTTCCGACGCGTGAACCAATTCATCGTGGGGGCCGTGGCCGTGATCGCGCTTTTTTACCAAGGCGGCATGATGCGCTACTACCTGCGGCGACGCGATGCGGTGGCGGCCGCCTTGGGCGAGGCGGAGGAGGATAAACCGGAGGAGAGGAAAACCGGGCTGGAATGAGAAGCGCCGGGCCACGCGGCTTGCGCCGCGCCGGGGCCCGCTTAGGGTCGGCCGAATGTCGAAGGAGCGTTACATCGCCGCGAAGCAGCAATGGGCCGAGAAGCAAAAAGCACGCGGTGTAACCGCTCGTGCCGTGCCCGGTCGTGACCGCCTGCCACCCGGGCAGAAGCTGACGACGGGGTTCCCTGTGCTCGATCTCGGGGTGCAGCCGGCGATCGCGGAGCAAGACTGGCGGCTGAAGATCGACGGCCTCGTGGGAAATCCCGCGAGCCTCTCGTGGTCCGAGTTCAACGCGTTGCCCCAGGTGGAGGATGTGAGCGATTTCCACTGCGTGACCACGTGGAGCAAGTTCGACTGCCGGTGGGGAGGCGTGGCCTTCACCACGCTCTACGAGTTGGTGAAACCGTCAGCGGACGCAGCTTTTGTTTATTTCACCAGCTACGACGGCTACTCCACCAACGTCGCGCTGGAGCAGTGTCTGGATGACGACGTGCTGGTCGCGACGAGCTTCGACGGCGGGCCGATCCCGCTCGAGCACGGCGGCCGGGCGCGCGTGATCATCCCCAAGCTTTACGCCTGGAAGGGAGCCAAGTTTGTCAGCGGCATCACCTTCCTCGCCGAGGACAAGCTGGGGTTCTGGGAGGTCCGCGGCTACTCCAACACCGCGGACCCCTGGACCGAGGACCGCTACGCGTGACCGAGGGTGGAAATCGGGGTTGCCGGTGGACGGGCGTTGAATTGTCCTTGCGGTAATGGCTTTGATTTCCGCCGCCAAACCAGCCGCCGGGAGGACCGCCGCCCGCGGTTCCTCGGGATCTTCCGGCGCGATGACCGCGCAGGCGCTGGCAAAACAGAAGGCCATCGAGAAGAAGGCCAAGACCTACAAACTGCCGCTGGGCGAGCTGGCCCTTTTCACCCAGCAACTCGCGTCCCTGCTCACGGCCGGGCTGCCGCTGGTGCAATGCCTGGAGGCGCTGCAGGACCAGACGGAGGACCCGTACTTCCGGGTGGTCATCCGCGACGTGCGCGTGGACATCTCGCAAGGTAACTCGTTTTCCTCGGCCGTCCGAAAATTTCCGAACTCCTTCAACAACCTCTTCTGCTCGATGGTGGAGGCGGGCGAAGCGAGCGGCGGCCTGGCGGAAATCCTTGGGAAGGTGGCGGGTTACTTCGAATCGACCGTGAAACTCACCAAGAAGGTGAAATCGGCGATGACCTACCCCATCGCCGTGATCGGTCTCGCCGTGGCGCTCGTGAACGTGCTGCTGATCTTCGTGATCCCCGTTTTCGCCGCCATGTTCTCCGACTTCGGGGCCAAACTGCCGGCTCCCACCCAGTTCCTGATCGATGTTTCGGACTTCATGAAGGCGTACTGGTGGGCGATCGGGTTGGGTTGCTACGGAGCCTATTGGGCGCTCGGGAAATTCGTGGCCACCCCCAACGGAAGACGCACGAAGGACCGGTTTCTCGTGCGGGCCCCGATCTTCGGAAATCTCGTGCACAAGATCGCCCTTTCCCGCTTCTGCCGCACCTACGCGACCCTCATCCGCTCCGGCGTTCCCATCCTGCGGACGCTGGAAATCGTGTCCGCCTCCAGCGGTAAAGTGCAGATCGAGGACGCGTGCACGGAGATCGCCAAGCACGTCAGCCAAGGCGGTCAGGTGTCCGAAGTGATGGCGGCCAACGAGTTTTTCCCGCCGATGATGAAGCATATGGTCAAGGCGGGCGAGTCGACTGGCAACGTCGACGGCATGATGAACAAGATCGCCGACTTCTATGACACCGAGTGCGAGGCAACGGTCGCGGCGCTGACCTCGCTGATCGAGCCGATGCTCATCGTTTTTCTCGGCGTGGTCGTGGGCGGCATCGTCATGGCGATGTTCCTGCCCATTTTCCAGATGGGCGCGGTGGCCGGCGGGGTTTGAGGCTGTTTCGGACGGGAAGGATATCATGACCCTCACGGGTCGTTTGACATCCCAGCCTGAGGACCGGACCCTCCCCACCTTTTCGCTGCTATGCCCGCCGTATTGATCGTCGACGACCTCATCTCGATCCACGAGATGCTGGAGGCGGTCATCCAGCCCACCGGCTTCGCGACTTCATTCGCGACTGACGGGGAGAAGGCGCTGGCGCTCTACAAGGCGGAGAAGTTCGAGATCGTGCTGGCCGACATCGACATGAAGCCGATGGATGGCATCACGCTGCTCAAACGCCTGAAGCTCTACGACCCCGGCGTGGTGGTGGTCATCATGACCGCCTACGCATCCACGGAGAGCGCCGTGCAGGCGCTGAAATTCGGCGCCTTTGATTATCTACAGAAGCCGTTTCGCGTGGATGAGCTGATCGCGACGCTGCGGCGCGGCATCGAGTTCCGCGCCCTGCAAGCGGAACGCGCCTCCCAAGCCGGCGCTCCGGCCCAACGCGGGGCCGACGTCGAGTCCCGCCTCATCGGCGGTGGGGAGAAGATCACCCGCTTCAAGGCGCAGGTACGAAAACTGGTCGCGACCCGCACGCCGGTGCTGCTGCTCGGCGAGAATGGCACCGGCAAATCGACGGTCGCCGAGATCCTGCATGCCGCCAGCGGCGCGCCCGAGTCCGCCTTCGTCCGCATCGACTGCGCCCTGGCCAGCGCCGAGAAACTCCGCGACGGTTTGCTTGGCACCGGCGGGAGCGGTGGCTCATGGGTGCAACAAGCCAAGGGCGGCACGCTTTTTCTCCAACACCTCCCCTGCCTCCCGCTCGACGTGCAGGAGCAGCTGGTGAGCGTGTTGCGCAACAACTCCAGCAGCTTCCGGCTGGTTTGCTCGAGCGGCGAGGACCTGGAGCGGCTGGTCGAGGAGGGACGATTCCACGAGGAACTGCTCTACCGGATCGCCTCCCTGCCCCTGACGGCTCCGCCACTCCGCGAGCGCATCGAGGACATTCCGGCGCTGGTCCGCCACTGTGCCTCCTTATCGGTGAATCCCCACCTCGATCCGAAGCTGATCGAGTTCACGGAGGACGCGCTCGCGGTCATGACCGCGTACCATTGGCCCGGAAACGTCACGGAACTGTTTCAAGTGGTCTCGCGCATCGCGGCCGCCACCGCCACCCGCGTCGTCGCATCCCATCAATTACCGCTGCGGCTCCGCGAGGTGAAGTCGTGGCCCAGCTTGGATGAATACCTGCGCGGGCAGGAACGCCACTACACCGATCAGGTTTTGCAGGCCTGTCGCGGTGACAAAACCGCCGCGGCCAAGGTGCTGGGGGTAGCGCCGGAGCGGCTGGGCTGACCTCCGGCCGGCAGGCATCCGTCACGTCCCCGCGCGAAGCCCGACGCGGTCTCGCCACCCGGCTTCCCGCGATTCGGAAGGCTTCCACCGCTTTCCCGCTTGCCGGCAGTTCCAGCGCTCACAACCCTCGTCAAAATCTACGTCATGCCCAAGCGCACCGACCTGAAATCGATCCTCATCATCGGCGCCGGCCCCATCGTCATCGGCCAGGCATGCGAGTTCGACTACTCCGGCACCCAGGCCTGCAAGGCCCTCAAGGAGGAAGGCTACCGCGTCATCCTGGTGAACTCGAATCCGGCGACGATCATGACGGATCCGGAGTTCGCCGACGTCACTTACATCGAGCCGCTGACGATCGAGTTCCTGGAGAAAATCATCGCCACGGAACGCCCCTCGGCGCTGCTGCCCACCCTCGGTGGCCAGACGGCCCTGAATCTGTCGATGGACCTCCATCACAAGGGCATTCTCGCGAAATACGGGGTCGAGATGATCGGGGCGAAACCCGAGGCGATCGCCAAGGGCGAGGACCGCGAGCTCTTCAAGAAGGCCATGCTCCGCATCGGCCTGGACGTGGCCCGATCCAAGACCGTGAAGTCGCTCGAGGAGGCCCGCGCGGCCGCCGACGAGCTGGGCATGTTCCCGTTGATCATCCGTCCGTCATTCACACTCGGCGGTTCCGGCGGCGGCATCGCCTACAACCGGGAGGAGTTTGAGCGGATCGTCGCCAACGGCCTCGACCTTTCCCCGGTCCACGAGGTCCTCGTCGAGGAATGCCTGCTCGGCTGGAAGGAATACGAGATGGAGGTGATGCGCGACCACAAGGACCAGTGCGTCGTGATCTGCTCGATCGAGAACTTCGACCCGATGGGCGTCCACACCGGAGACTCCATCACCGTGGCGCCGTCGATGACGCTCACCGACAAGGAGTACCAGGTCATGCGCGACGCCTCCTTCGCCGTGATCCGCGAGATCGGCGTCGAGACGGGCGGCTCGAACATCCAGTTCTCCGTGGACCCCGAGACCGGCCGCATGGTCGTGATCGAGATGAACCCGCGCGTCAGCCGCAGCTCGGCGCTGGCCTCCAAGGCGACCGGTTTTCCGATCGCCAAGATCGCGGCCAAGCTGGCGGTCGGCTATGCGCTCGACGAGCTGCGCAACGACATCACCCGCCTCACTCCCGCCAGCTTCGAGCCGACGATCGACTACGTCGTCACCAAGATCCCCCGTTTCACCTTCGAGAAGTTCCCCGACGCCGACCCCACGCTGACATCGGCGATGAAGTCCGTGGGCGAGGCCATGGCGATCGGACGCACCTTCAAGGAGTCGATCCAGAAGTGTCTCCGCTCGCTGGAGACTGGCGCCCGCGGCTTCAGCGGCGGAAGGCACGGCGGTGACGAGCCGGTCGAGGAGAAGGTCATCAACGCCAAACTGGGCACGCCCAACGCCGAACGCATCTTTTACATCCGGCACGCCTTCCGGGCGGGCTACACCGTCGAACGCATCTTCGATCTCACGAAGATCGACCCGTGGTTCCTGCACCAGCTGCGGGAGATCTGGGAAATGGAGGCGGGGCTCGCGGGACGCTCGCTCGCCACGTTGGCCGACGACTCGTTCCGCCGGGCAAAACAGTTCGGCTTCTCCGACGCCCAGCTCGCGCATCTGCTGAAATCCGACCTGGCCTCCGTCCGGGCCGACCGCAAACGCCGCGGCATCAACACCACCTACCGGCTGGTGGACACGTGCGCGGCGGAATTCGAGGCGTTCACGCCCTACTACTACTCCAGCTACGGCGACGAGAACGAGATCGTGCCGCCCACCGGGAAACGGAAGATCATGATCCTCGGCGGCGGGCCCAACCGCATCGGGCAGGGCATCGAGTTCGACTACTGCTGCGTCCACGCCAGCTTCGCCCTGCGGGAGATCGGTTATGAAAGCGTGATGGTGAACTCGAATCCCGAGACCGTCTCGACGGATTACGACACCAGCGACCGCCTCTTCTTCGAGCCCCTCACCCTGGAGGACGTGCTGGAGATTTATCATCAGGAGAAGTGCGA
This sequence comes from Verrucomicrobiota bacterium, assembly GCA_030832235.1. Lineage (GTDB taxonomy): Bacteria > Verrucomicrobiota > Verrucomicrobiia > Opitutales > Opitutaceae > ER46. Next base: position 4,057 of record JAURJO010000350.1, on the reverse strand, counting down.
CGGCGCCATCGTGCAGTTCGGCGGCCAGACCCCGCTCAATCTCGCCAGCGCCCTCAAGGCGAACGGCGTGAACATCATCGGCACCTCGCCCGAAAGCATCGAGATCGCCGAGGATCGGAAGCTGTTCGCCGGCATCCTCAACAAGCTCCAGCTGCGCCAACCCGCCAACCGCATCGCCATCAGCGAGGCCGAAGCCATCGCCTGCGCCGGTGAACTCGGTTACCCGGTGCTCGTGCGCCCGTCGTTCGTGCTCGGCGGTCGCGGCATGTTCATCCTCTACAGCGAGGAGGAGCTGAAGGGGGTCGTCCGCCAGGTTTTCGACGTGATGCCCGGAAAGCCGGTGCTCATCGACAAGTTCCTGGAGGACGCGATCGAGCTCGACGTCGACTGCATCAGCGACGGCGAGACCTCGGTGATCGGCGGAATGCTGGAGCACATCGAGTACGCGGGCGTCCATTCCGGCGACGCCGCGATGGTGATGCCGCCTCACACGCTATCCAGCGCAGTCCTCGACGATGTCCGCCGGGCCACCCACGCCCTCGCCCGCGAATTGCGCGTGATCGGGCTCATGAACGTGCAGTTCGCGATCAAGGACCAGCAACTCTACGTCCTCGAGGTCAATCCGCGCGCCTCGCGCACCGTCCCGTTCGTCGCCAAAGCCATCGGCGTGCCGCTGGCGAAACTCGCCGCCAAGGTGATGACCGGCGCCAAGCTCCGCGATCTGGGCTTCACCCGCGAGCAGACCCCCAAGCACTGGTGCGTGAAGGAGGCTGTTTTCCCGTTCGTCCGCTTCCCGGGCGCAACGATCGCCCTCGGACCGGAAATGCGCTCGACCGGCGAGGTCATGGGCTTGGACGCCGATCTCGGCGTCGCCTTCGCCAAGGCCCAAGCCGCGGCCAAGCCCGGCCTGCCGATCCAGGGGAATGTGTTCCTTTCGGTGAAGGACGCCGACAAGAAGCGCGCCATCAGCATCGCCTTGGAACTCGAGAAGTTGGGCTTCACCATCTGCTCCACCAGTGGCACGGCCAAGGAACTGGCCGACGCCGGCGTGAAGGTGCGGAAACTCGCCAAAATCCAGGAAGGTCGCCCCAACGCTGTCGATCTGATCAAAAACGGCCAGATCCAGCTCGTGATCAACACTCCCGCGGGGATGATCCCGCGCCGCGATGAGAATGCGATCCGCGCCGCGGCTCTGGCCCATAACGTCTGCATCATGACCTCGATCACCGGCGCGGCCGCCGCGCTGGACGGAATCCGTTCGTTGAAGGAAAAGCACGTCGGCGTACGGCCCATCCAGCAGTACCGCGGAAATGTGAAAGTGGTCTGAACATCCTTCCGCCCCCAGGTTTCGAGCAGCCTCAACTGGACCCGCGAACTCAAGCTCATGCCCTCAAAACCCTTCCCCCTGATTGCCGCCGGCCTCGTGCTCATTCTCACCGGCTGTGCCACGGGTTCATCCTCCGAGTCGTCGGAGTCCGGACGGGCGGAGTCCGAGGGCACCGCCGCGAAAGAGTCTGCCCGGGAGCCGGAGTCGAGGTCATCCGCGAACGAAGAGCCGCCACGTCGCGAAACGCGGGATTCCGCGAGACGATCCTCTTCCAACGAGGCCCGCTCCGAATCGGTCACGTCCACGGAACGGGCGGCCACGCGGAGCGCACTGGGGACGGCCGGGACGGGAGGCGCAGCCGACATTTCCAGGCTGGTGGAGCAATTGCGGGAGGCCGCCCGCGAACTCGCCACCCTTCGGGCGGCCAACGCGCGCCTGAAGGTTGAAAGGGACCGCGCCGAGAAAACCGCCCAGAGCGCGGCCGAATCCGAGGAATCGCGCCGCTCAAGGGAGAAAACCGCCGCCGAGCTCAAGGCCGCCAGCGAGGAGTTACGTAAGTTGAAGGACACGGTGGAGAGGCTCGGAGAATACCTTTCCGTCGAAAGACGACTGCGTCTCGAGGCTGAGAACACGACCGCGCAGCTCCGCGAGGAGTTGAAAACCATCGCGCGCGCGGTCGGTGAACTGGCCTCGCAGCCCCGGGCGGAAGAGGATCGGCGACGCAGCCGGAACTGAAGTGACGCGGACATGAGCGTGTCGCGGACCACCCTTACGGCCTTACTGCACGGGGCGGATCAACCCGGGTTGGTCGCGCGGGTCGCCGGTTGGATTTTCGAGCGTGGAGGGAACATTCTACACGCCGATCAGCACCGCGACATGGAGGCGGGAATCTTCTTCCAAAGGATCGAATGGGAACCTGGGCAGCACCCTTCCGGCCTCAAAGCCACTGACGACTCCGGCGCGACGGCCTTCACGAGCTTCGCCGCCTCCCTCGGCATGAAGGCCCGGGTGCTCTCCTCCACCCATCGCACACGGCTCGCCATCTTTGTTTCGAAGGCCGACCATTGTTTTCACGACCTGATCCTTCGCTGGAAGTCGGGTGATCTCGCGGCGGAAATCGTTGCGGTGGTCGGGAACCATACCGATCTCGCCTCGGCTGCCGCCGGATACGGTCTGCCGTTTCATCACATCCCGGTTACGCCCGATGCGAAAGCCACGGCCGAAGCCCGTCAGCTGGCGCTCCTGCGCGATACCGGTGCCGAACTGGTCGTGCTGGCGCGCTACATGCAGGTGCTCTCCCAGGAATTTCTGGAATCGTTCGGCGCACCGGTGATCAACATTCACCATTCGTTTCTCCCGGCGTTCGCGGGAGGTCGGCCCTACCATCAGGCTCACACCCGGGGCGTGAAACTCATCGGCGCGACCGCGCACTACGCCACCCGTGACCTCGATGAAGGGCCGATCATCCATCAGGATGTCGTCCGGGTGACACACCGGCACGAGGTGGATGATCTCGTCCGGCTCGGCCGGGATCTGGAACGAGTCGTGCTCGCCCAAGCGGTGCGTTGGCACCTCGCCGGCCGGGTGCTCGCCTACGGTAACAAGACCGTGGTGTTCGATTGAACACTTCGTCGCGTCGCGCGACCCGATCGCCGCGAACTCCGGCTTCGCATCTACCCGCCCTCCAGGCAGCAACGCGATCAGGAATCGGGCCGCCATCCCTCGACCGGACCGGCGGCGCACGTGACAAAGGCGCAATCGCCGCAGAAACAAGGGCCGTCCAAGAGAAAACCGGCCCCGAAAACAGGGCCGGTTTTACCTTTGGAAATGGTGCTCAGGGGGGGACTCGAACCCCCATGCGGTTAAGCACAGGCTTCTGAGACCTGCGTGTCTACCAGTTCCACCACCTGAGCGAAATGTGATCCGTGAACGGATGCGGCGCGAAGGCCGACCCCCACGGAGCCCGCGGAACTACGCGGGCCGAAAATTTCATCGCAAGAACAAAGAACCGTTCCGTCTCACTTGCCGGGCACCTTGACCTGAACGCCGGCCGGAGCGGCCGCGGCGTCCTTCTTCACGTCGGCTGCAGGGGCGGCCGGCAGGCTCGCGCGAAGCGACATCGCCCGCTGCGTCCACGGGCTGGAGACATCGAGCTTCATCAGCTCGTCGACCCGTTTCTGTACCTCATCGGTCTGACCTGCTTCAGCCGCGAGGCTGCACAAGTGATAAATCGCCTCGGCGCGCACCGCCTTGAACTCCTTCTCGTCGGCCGCGACCTGACCGAGGGACTTGGCGCCGTCGGCGGACTTACCGGAGAGAACCTGGGAAAGGGCGAGGCCGAGACGTGCGCGGGCGGCGAGCGGCCCGGACTTCAGGATACCAGCGGCCTTTTCGTAACCGGCGGCGGCATCGGCCGCCTTGCCGGCCTTGTAGGCGTCGTCAGCCATCCGGAGATGCGCGACCCCGGCGAGCGAGTGCGAGGCGTTGGCGGCAGCGAAGGACTTCAGCTGATCCGGCGTGGTCGCAGCGGCGTAGGCCTTGCGGACACCCTCCTCGCGCTGCTCCTCGAAATACTCGAGCACCCCCTTGCCCACGATCGCCAGCACCACGAGTGCGCAAAGGCCGTAGATCGCCTTGCGGTACGAGGCCCAGAAGCCACGCATCTTGTCCTCAAACGTGACAACCGGAGAGGCCTCAGCCGGGACTCGGTTACGATCATCCCCGGCAGGG
>JAURJO010000349.1 GCA_030832235.1 Verrucomicrobiota bacterium | reverse complement strand
TCACGACCAAGGCCGAGCTCGACGGCCAGATGGGTGACGCCACCGTCGGGGCGCAGGCCCGCCTCATGAGCCAGGCGAGGCGCCGACTCACCGCCGGCGTGAGCAAGACCAACTGCGTGTGCATCTTCACGAATCAGATCCGCGAGAAGATCGGCGTGATGTTTGGCAACCCCGAGACCACCTCCGGCGGCCGCGCGCTCAAGTTCTTCGCTTCCGTCCGCATCGACATCCGCCGCAAGGACCAGATCAAGACGCCCGAGGGCCGGGTCGTGGGTAACCGCACCAAGATCAAGGTGGTGAAGAACAAGGTATCGCCGCCGTTCACCGAGTGCGAATTCGACATCATGTACGACGAGGGCATCTCGAAGCTGGGCTCGCTTCTCGATCTCGGCCTCGAGCACCGCATTCTCGAGAAGAAGGGCGCGTGGATCGCGTTCGAGGGCAACCTCGTCGGCCAGGGCCGCGACGCCGCCAAGCTCGCGCTCCGCGAAAAGCCCGAGCTCGCCGAGAAGATCCAGAAGGCGGTTCTCGAGAAGGTGAACGTCACCGGCGGCGCTACCGTCACCGGCGAAGCCGCCGAGTAACGCCGCTGCGCGGCAGCCGCCCTTCACAGGTCTGTTCAGCCGTGGAGGGTGGTTTCGGTATGCATTGAGAGTGGCCCACGGAATTCACGGAAACCTCGGAATTCCGTCCAGCTCGCCATCGCCTCGTTTGGTGTGGCCACGGGATCGACGGCTGAAGGTGTTTCCGAACCGCTCCGCGAGGTGGCAACCACGGATGGACACGAATTAACACGGATAATGTGGTTCGTCTGTAGCCGGGGGCCGGCGACCCCGGTCTATACAGAAACCATGACGGCCGCAGGCGCTTCGAAAAAGCTCCGCGGGGAGCCACCACGGACAACCACGACGGCCGAAGGCGGTTTGAAAAGCCCCGGAGCTCACCGCGGATCTCGCGGCTGCCGAGGGAGATGCTATTTCCCCTTACTCCCTGCCACCTGCTGAGTCACGCGGTATAGAAATGCTAGATCCCTCATCCATCGCGACGCGGCGGAGCCGCGCCGGGTAGGCACTTTTCGGTTCAGGCGGGGTCGGAGAGATGTCATTCGATCGCTTTCCGCCATGACTTCGAACGCCGCGCCCTCCGGTTCCGCCATCCCCATTCCCCCGGCGCCTGTCCGCGCGACTGGCCTTCTCGTTCTCGCCTATCTTTCGGTTGCCTTGATGCCTGCCGGCCAGCTTTTCGCTGCCGAGACGCCCGCCGCCGACTCCGCGCCTAAACTTCTCTCGACCGCAGGTCCCAAGTCCGAGACGTGGTCAGACGTACGTGAGCTCGAGGCCGCTGCGGCCAACGGTAACTCCCGCGCCGAGGCCGCTCTGGGCGAATTGCTGCTGCGCGGCGACGGGCTTCCTCGTGATGATGCTCGGGCGCTCGCTCTCCTTGAGAAATCGGCTCGCGCTGGGCACGGCCCGGCGGTCTTCCGCCTCGGGTTCCTACTTTCCCGTGGAGAGAACGGCGCCGCCCGCGATCCGGCGCGGGCCATCGCCTACTTCCGTGCCGCGGCCGCAGCCGGTGAGCCCGAGGCATTCTTCAATCTTGGCGCCGCGCACGCCAACGGCCGCGGCGTAAAACGCGACTATGCCGAGGCGCTTGCGTGGCTGATGATCGCGAAACGCCGCGGGGCCGACAACGGCACGGAGGCGTCCCTCCGTCAGCAACTGGGGAAACAAATCTCCGTCCTCGCCAAGGCCGAGCGTCGCGTGGCCGAGATCGAAGCTGAACTTAAGAACGCCGCCCCGGTGTCCTTGCTGCCGCCGATGGCGCCTCTCGACGAGGCGTACGACCCCCTTCGGCCGCCGCTGCGGGCGAACTGAAGCGAGTCTTTCCGCCGACGTTCCGCACGAGGTCGCGCTCTTCTTACCCGAGTGCGGCGATTCCCTCGCGCATGCCTTTCAGCACCATTTCCACCTCCGCCGCGGGTTGGTAGTCCTTACGACCCATCGCGAGCGTCTCGATCGGCACAAAGCCGCGGTAGCCCCCGTCGGCGATGATGCGCATGAGCCGTTTGAAATCGGCACGCGGAGATTTCAGGTCGCTCCCGAGGGTCTCCTTGATCTGCCAGCCGACCGCGTAGGGCGTGATCAGCGCGATGTCGGCGTAGGGATCGGCGGTGAGGTATTTTCCAGTATCCACCAACGCGCCGCAGCAGGGATGGTCGACCCGCCGCAGCAGGCTCAGATGCTCCTCGCCGGTGTTGAGGAAGTCACCGTGGTTCTGCACGCCGACCAGCACGCCGAATTTTTCCCCGTGCTCGGCGCAGGCCCGCACGTCGTCGGCCATCCATTTCTCAACTTCGTCCCGTTTCGCGCCTCCCGCCGCCATGCGCCAGTCGTTGAACGGTTTCTGCGGCCCGGCGAACACGCGGATCACCGTCGCGCCAAGGCGGGCCGCCACTTCGATCCAGTCTTTCGTCAATTGCACGCCGTTCGCGCGCACCGACCGGTCGGCATGGGTGAAGTCGTTGCGGATGCCCGTGCCGTTGATCACGACGCCGCGCGCGTGCGCGTGGCGCTTGAGCCGGCTGATGAAGGAGTCGGCCGGAACCTTCGGATAGCCCGGGAAAAAGTAGCCGGTGATGTCCATCGCCTCGATGTTCAGCCGCGCGCAGAAGTCGCACACTCCGAGGAGATCGATGCCCTTGGCGGGGTCCCTAGCGTTTTCGTTCAGCGCCTCGAGGAACGAATAGACGTTGAGCGCGGGCCGCAGAAACGGACCCCCGGTACGCTTCACCGGCTCCAGCGCCGGCAGCGTCGCGGTTGCCAGCGGGGCCAATGCGGCCAGGTGCAGGAAGCTTCGGCGGGGCAGGGGGTGGGTTGGGGAGGGCATGCCGGGCACGGGGGGTGCGGGAATCCATTTGTGAAAAACCGCCCGGTGCCGAGCGGGAATGTGCCCGCGGTCCTGCGCCTCCGGCCCTTGACGCAGCCGCGCGAGGATTGCCGGTTGCGCCGCCGTGAGCTTCGGGATTGGTTCCGCACTTCCTGTCCATGCCGCCCCCCTTCTCCGTTCCAACACCGACCGCATCCGGTGCGGGTCGGAGAGGTGAGCCGGTCTACCACGTGCGGGGGATGGAGCGCATCTACGGGGAGGGCACGGCGGCCGTTACCGCTCTCGCGGGAGTCGACCTCGATCTCTTCGCCGGCGAACTCATCGTGCTGTTGGGCGCCTCGGGCAGCGGCAAGTCGACGCTGCTCAACCAGCTCGGTGGGCTTGATTCGCCGACCAGCGGAGTCCTGCGCTACCGCGGCCGCGACCTCGCCGGCATGGATGAGTCCGGCCTCACCTTGTTCCGCCGCGACGCGGTGGGGTTTGTCTTCCAGGCCTACAATCTGATCCCGAGCCTGACGGCGCGCGAGAACGTGGCGCTGATCACGGAAATCTGCCGCGATCCGATGGCGCCCGAGGAGGCGCTCGCGATGGTCGATCTCTCCGACCGGCTGGACCACTTCCCGGCGCAGCTTTCCGGCGGCGAACAGCAGCGTGTCGCGATCGCGCGCGCCATCGCCAAGCGCCCCGAGGTTCTCCTGTGCGACGAGCCCACGGGGGCGCTCGACGTCCACACCGGCATCACCGTGCTCGAGGCGATCGAGCGCATCAACCGCGAGCTCGGTACGCTCGCCGTCATCATCACTCACAACGCCATCCTCGCGGACATGGCGGACCGGGTGTTCACGCTTTCGGACGGGCGGATCGTGCACGCCCGCGAGAACGCCACACGCGGCGCCGTGCGCGATCTCGCGTGGTGACCGCGGTTCCGCGATGAGCATGCTCGACCGCAAGCTGCGCCGCGACCTGCGGGCGCTCTCGACCCAGGCGCTCGCCGTCGCGCTGGTGATGGCCTGCGGACTCGCGATGATGATCATGACGCGGTCGCTGATCCTCTCGCTGTCGACGACGCGCGACGAGTATTACAGCGGCCACCGTTTCGCGGAAGTTTTCGCACGGCTGAAGCGGGCGCCGCAGTCGGTCGAGGCCGAGCTGGCGGCGATCCCCGGCGTGGCGCACGTGCAGACCGGCATCGCGGTGCAGGTGACGCTCGACGTGCCGGGACTCGCCGAGCCGGCGGTCGGCCTGATCAACTCCCTGCCGGAGAGGGGCGAGCAGCACCTGAACCGCCTGCACGTCCGCGCGGGGCGGCTGCCGGAGGGCCGCACCTCCCGCGGCGAGCTGGCGGTGGGCGAGGCGTTCGCGGAGGCGCACGGGTTGCGGCCGGGCGATACGATCTCCGCGTTGCTGAACGGGGCCAAGGAGACCTTCCGGGTTTCCGGGATCGTGCTCTCCCCCGAATTCGTCTTCGAGGCACCGCCCGGTGCGGCGCTGCCGGACAACCGCACGTACGGCGTGTTCTGGATGCCGTACCGCGAGCTCGCGACGGCGTTCCAGTTGTACGGAGCGTTTAATTCCGTCGCGCTAACCCTCGCGCCCGGCACCTCGGAGGGCGCGGTGATCGCCGCGGTGAACCGCCTCCTCCAACCCTACGGCGGGCGCGGCGCGTACGGCCGGATCGACCATCCTTCGCACCGGCGGCTCGACGATGAGATCCGCATCCTGGAGGGACTGGCGATCGCCTTCCCGCTGGTGTTCCTGAGCGTGGCCGCGTTCATGACCAATTCGGTGATGAGCCGGCAGATCGCGCTGCAACGGGAGCAGATCGCGATGCTCAAGGCCTGCGGTTTCTCGAACCGGCAGATCGGCGCGCATTACTTCAAGTTCTCCCTCGGGATCGTGGCGGCGGGCGTGCTGCTCGGCGCGGCCGGCGGCATCGTGCTCGGCGGTCTCCTGGTGGACATGTACCACCTGTTCTTCCGGTTCCCCTCGCTCGAGTTCCGTGTCGACTACGGGGTCCTCGGCCTGGCCGCCGCCGTGAGCGCGGGCGCGGCTTTCGCCGGGGTGGCCGGTGCGGTGCGGCGCGCCGTGCGGCTGCCGCCGGCCGAGGCGATGCGTCCCGAGCCTCCCGCCCGCTACCGCCCTTCGCTTTTCGAGCGTTTGGGCTTCGCCCGCTGGTCGGGTCCCTCGCTGCGCATGGCGTTCCGCAACATCCAGCGCCGACCCGTGCGCAGCGCGCTCACCTGCCTCGCCCTCGCCCTCGCGACCGGGATCCTGATCGTGCCAAATTCGTTCCGGGACGGAATCGCCTACGTGATCGATTTCCAATGGGACGTGATCCAGCGGCAGACCGTCACGCTGTCGCTCGTCGAGCCCGGACCGGAGCGTGCGCTCCACGACTTTCACCACCTGCCCGGAGTGGTCCGGGCCGAGCCGTTCCGGTTTGTGCAGGTGGAGTTGAAGTCCGGGGCCATCGCCCGTCGCCTGCTGCTGCAGGGACTGCCGGCCGAGGGTACGCTCAGCCGGGTCATCGACGCGCAATCCCGCCAGCTGCGGCTGCCGGAGCGCGGCATCATCATGTCGGCCAAGCTCGCCGAGGTGATGAGGATCCAGCCGGGGGACACGGTCTTCGCGCGCGTGCTTGAGGGAAGGGACCGGGAAGTCGCGATTCCCGTGGTCGGCCTCGCCGAGGACTTTGCGGGCACCGCCGCCTACATGGAGTTCCGCGCCCTCAACCGCCTCATGCTGGAGGGGGATCGCATCTCGGGTGCGCACGTGGTGGTGGAAAAGGCGCGCTGGGCCGAGTTCGTCGCCGCGGTGAAGGAGACGCCGCGCATCGGCGGCTGCATGATCAAGGACGCGCTGCGCGACGGGTTCCGCAAGACGACCGCCGAGAGCATCGGTCTCCTCCAGAAAATCTACGCGTTCTTCGCCACCATCGTGGCGTTCGGCATCATCTACAACAGCGCCCGCATCTCCTTATCCGAGCGCGCCCGCGAACTCGCCACACTGCGTGTGCTGGGTTTCACGCGCGGTGAGGTCGGGGCCGTCCTCGTCGGCGAGCTCGTGATTCTCACCCTCGTGGCGTTGCCGCTCGGCTTGGTCATCGGGTCCGTCTTCGCCGCCGGCATCATCACTGCAGTCAACACCGAGACCGTGCGCCTGCCGCTCGTGCTCACTCCCTCCAATTACGCGTTCGCCATTCTCGTGGTCGCCGTCGCCTCGGCCTTGTCGGCCGTGTTCGCCGCGCGCAAGCTCGCCGAGATTGATCTGGTGAGCGCCCTCAAGGTCGCCGACTGATCTTCCTGTCCGCCGCACCTTTCATGCATTCCGCCGCCCAGCCCCCCTCCAAGCCCGCCGTCCGGTCCGGCGCCCCCGCCTGGCGGCGTCGCCTGCCGTGGTTCGGCGCCGCGGCCCTCGTGGCGCTGATCAGCGCCGGGCTTTGGCCGGAAGCTACTCCGGTCGAAATCGCCGCGGCGCGCCGCGGCCCGCTGGTCGTCACGGTGGACGAGGAGGGCATGACGCGAGTGAAAAACCGCTACGTCATCACCGCGCCGGTGGCGGGGCAGTTGCGACGGATCGACTGGAAAGCCGGGGCGGAGGTGGTCGCGGGAAAAACGGTGCTCGCCGTCATCGAGGCGGGCGGCGCCGATTTTCTCGATGCGCGTCTGCAGGCGCAGGCCGAGGCCCGGGTGAAGGCCGCCGAAGCCGCGCGGGAGGCCGCGCTCGCGCAACGCACCCGCGCCGAATCCGCCGCCACGCTCGCCACGGCGGAGGACTCCCGTGCCCGCGGGTTGCGGGCGTCCAACGTGATCTCGGCGCAGGAGGCCGATCTCGCGCGCACGCGGCGGGAGACGGCGGCGGCGGAGTTACGCGCCGCGGAATTCTCCGCGCAGGTCGCGGGATTCGAACTGCAGCAGGCACAGGCGTTGCTCTCCCGCGGCCGGGCCGGCGGCACTGGTGAGCCCCTTGTGATCACTTCTCCCGTCGGCGGCCGCATCCTGCGCGTGATGCAGGAAAGTTCCCGGATGGTGTCCGCCGGCTTCCCGCTGCTCGAGGTCGGCGACCCGACGGACCTCGAGGTGCGCATCGAGGCGCTCTCACGCGACGGCGTCGCGATCCGTCCGGGTGCGCGCGTGATGCTTGAGCAATGGGGCGGTCCGCAACCGCTGGCCGCGCGGGTGCGTCTCGTCGAGCCTTCGGCGTTCACGAAAATCTCCGCCCTCGGGGTCGAGGAACAGCGGGTCTACGTGATCGCTGATTTCACCGATCCGGTGGAGCAACGCCCCACCCTCGGAGACAGCTATCGCGTGGAGGCCCGCGTCGTGACTTGGGAGAGCGCCTCGGCCTTGCAGGCGCCCGCCGGGGCTCTGTTTCGGCAGGGCACGGATTGGCGCACCTTTGTGGTCGAGGGCGGCCGGTCGGTTCTGCGCACCGTGAAGCCCGGACGTTCCAACGGCGTTCAGACCGAGATCATTGAAGGCTTGAGGGAAGGGGAGCAGGTGGTGGTCTATCCCGGCGACAAGGTTCGTTCCGGTGAGCGGGTGCGGCCGCTGGTGGTGACGGGAAGCTGAGAAGCGGTCGCGAGGCCGGAAGATGGGCCGATCCTTTTGGCCCGGAGGAAGGGATTCACCTGCCCGCCGGGTCCGGGAAAGGCCTGCCGAGACGGATGGGACCTCGGGCGTGAATTGGGTCGACCGAAACTCCGCCCTGCGTGCAGGCGAGGGCACCTTCGGACACCAAGATCGCGGCCTCGGAGCGAACCGCGGCCATGCGCCCGCGCCATTCCCCGCCGAGGCGACGCGCGGCCTCCGATGGACAGAAGGTCGCGCCCGGCCCGCGCTCGGCGGCGAGGGCGACAAGCACTTTGCGGAGCAACGCGCGCTCCGATTCAGGGAGAGTCATCGGGGGTGGACGCGTTTCGATTCCGCCAGGAACGGCATGCTGAAGCTCAAATCAGCCGGATCCACGGACAGCAATGGCGCGGCGCTCGCGGCGAGGTTCCGTGCTCCGGATTGATCCGCGTCGAAGTGCCGTCCAGCGTGACGGCATGAAAGTAACCCCGCCCCGTCTCGCCGCGTTTTCCTTCGTGCTGTGCGCCGCCTGCTCCGCCTTCGCGGCGCAGAAGGTCGAGATTCCGATCAACTATGACGAAGCCAAGGTGCCGGCCTACCGGCTGCCGGACCCGCTGGTGGCGGCGGACGGCTCGGCGGTGCGTGATGCCGCGGCGTGGAAAAAACGCCGGCTCGAGCTACTCGAGATCTTTGCGCGCGAGGTCTACGGGCGCACGCCCGCCGGCCGTACGCCGGGCATGCACTGGGAAACCACGTCGGTCGACCGCGCGGCGCTGGGCGGGAAGGCGGTGCGGAAGGAGATCACAGTGTGGTTCACGGAGCGAAAGGAGGGACCGCGCATGCACCTCCTGGTGTACCAGCCGGCCGGCGCTGCCGGCGCACACCGGCCGTGGCCTGCATTCCTCGGCTACAATTACTACGGCAACCAATGCGTGAACGCCGACCCCGGCATCACGCTGTCGCGCGCGTGGATGCGCGCGAACGCCGAGCTCAAGGTCGTCGACAACCGCGCGACCTAGGGGACGCGCGGTGTGCACGCCTCGCGCTGGGACATCGAGACGGTCGTCTCGCGCGGTTATGCTACCGCCACGGTGTACTACGGTGATTTGTGCGAGGATCGCGCTGAGGGGCTGGAGCGGGATGTCGGTGCTTTGTTCCGCACCGGCTCCTCCGAAACCCGCGCGCCGGACGCCTGGGGTGCGATCGGGATCTGGGCGTGGGGTCTGAGCCGCGCGCTCGATGTGCTGGCGGCCGACCCCGAGATCGACGCGGCGCGCGTGGCGGTGCACGGTCACTCGCGGCTCGGGAAGACCGCGCTTTGGGCTGGGGCCCAGGACGAGCGTTTCGCGCTCGTGATCTCGAACAACTCCGGCTGCGGCGGGGCCGCGCTGAGCATGCGCGTGTACGGGGAGAACGTGGAGCGCATCAACACGTCGTTCCCGTTCTGGTTCGCGCGCCATTTCCGCGCCTACAACCGCCGCGAGTCAGCGCTCCCCGTCGACCAGCACCAGCTCATCGCCTTGATCGCGCCGCGCGCCGTGCATGTCGCCAGCGCGGAGGACGACCGCTGGGCGGATCCCCGCGGGGAATTCCTCGCGGCCCGTCATGCCGGCCCGGTTTACTCGCTCCTGGGTCGCCGCGGGCTGGGCGCCGATGAGATGCCCGCCGTCAACCAGCCCGTGATCGGCGACGGCGTCGCGTACCACATCCGCACCGGCAAGCACGACATCACGCCGTACGATTGGGCGCGGTACCTCGACCACGCGGACCGCGTGCTGCGGCGCTGATCCGGTTCAGGCGGCGGGCAGCAGCTCGCGCAGGTTGTGCAGGCACACCCGCGAGGCCTCGATGCCGCCGCGGGAGAACCCGTAGCCGGCGGGAAGGTGCAGGTCCTTCTCGTCGATCTGCACGACGCGCCAGTGTGTCTCGAGTGAGAAGTTGCCGGCGTAGCCGCTGCGCTGGATCTGCGCGAGATGCGCCTTCCAACCGACGTCGCCGAGCCCCACGGGGGTCGCGACCGCCTGCAACGCGCCGGGTTTCGGCGCGACGCGACGGGCGTCCTTCACGTGGATGTGGTGGATGCGGCCGCTGATGGCGTTGAAGCCCGCCGTGGGGTCCTGCGGCGCGCCCGGGACGTAAAGGACGTTGCACGGGTCCCAGACGATCCCGAAGCGCGGGGCGGGCAGGCGGTTGATGATCTCCGCGCCCTCCAGCGCCGAGCCAAGGATGCAGCTGTGCTCGTTCTCGACGCCGATGCGCACCTTCGTGCCGGCGGCGATCGCGTCGAGTTTCAGCAGTTGCTCCACCACGCGCGGGGTGAGGGCGGCGTTGTCGGCCGCCGACCGGCGCAGGAAGGTGAACACGCGGACGAGGTCGCAACCCAGCTCCTGGGCCACACCGAGGCTGCGGCGGAACTCCTCGTGGTGGGCGCGCACCGCGGCCGCGTCGTCGATGTCGCATTTGAACACCGGCGACGAGCAGCCGAAGATCCGCCAACCCTCGCCGCGGGCGACCTTGGCGATCTCCTTGATGTCGGCGGGGGTGAGGTCCTTGAACGCCCGGCCGAACATGCTGCGCAACTCGTAGCCGGGCAGGCCAAACTCCTTGGCGAAACGGATCAGGTCGGGCAGGTCCTGCGAGACCTCGTCGGAGATGACGGTGAAGCGATCGGGAAACTTCATGGTGATGGCGTGTTGAAACGAAGGTGTAGCGGCCGCGTGTGAGCGCGACCAAGCGAAAAGCGCCAAGCCGTCCGCGGCGAGCGGTACCGCGGAGAAGCACGAGGAGGTTTCAAACCACCAAGCCGTGTTCAACCACGGATGAACACGGATGGGCGCGGATCCGGAGAAACCCAGCTCCGCGGTCCGAAATGACGGAATGGGGCCTGCGTGCGCCGACACTGCGGCGGGTAAACACCTGCGGCTACAGCAAGAACTTCGTGAGCAACATCGTTCGGTGTAGCCGGGGCTGTTTGCCCCGGAGAATACCGCTGACTCGACGGCCGAAGGCTCTTCGGAAGGCGTCGTATTCTTCTCCGTTTGCTCCTGTTGGCCGGTTTGGAGCAGCAGGCCGCAGAGGCCGCGGAGATTCGGTGTTCCCAGTCTCCCGTGTCTTCCACGTCTCACCCGTCTCCCATGTCTTCTCCCTGCGTGGTGAAATGGCCCGGTGGTGCCATTCCCAACACAACCTACTCCCCGCGCAGGTCGTAACAAAGCAGGCGCGGCGTAGTGCCGTGCAGGGCGTCGCGGGTGTTCTGGCAGACGTAGAGTAGGCCGCGGCTGAGCGCAGGAGGGGTCCAGGTTTCCGTGGCCGCGAAGAGCCATGCGCGTTCGAGGACGCGCACGCCTTTCGGCGAGAGGTCGAGCCGCACGAGGTGACCGAACTCTCCCAGCGCCAGCACCTGGCCGTCGACCGCCAGCAGGAAAGCGCGGAACGTCCCGGTGCGGATTTCGCGCGGGCCTCGCGGCTCGCGCACGGTTTCCGTCCACAAGGGTTGGTCGCGCCAGACTTCTCGTCCGGTCGCCACCTCGACGCACACGAGCTCCGCGTCCTGCGGGCCGTGGCCGTGGATGCCGTAGAGATGTTCGCCAAGCCGGAGTGCCGACATGAAATGCATGCCGAAAGTCGGGTTCTTCCAAACCGCGTCCGCCGTGCCGTCGGCCCGCGCCTCCACCAGCACCCCGCCGGACCCGTAGCATTCGGCCACGAGCACCCGGTCGCCCAGCACGACGGGCGAGGCGGCGTTGACGGACTCATAGCGTGTGCCGCGCCACGGGAAGCGGAAATCGGCCGCGCCGGTCGCCGGGTCGAGGCACAGCAGACCGCCGGTGGGAGGCCGGCTTTCGCCGCCGGCGAAGACGAGCACCCGCTCGCGTCCGTGCAGCCGGGCGGGGACGGGTGATGCATAGCTCGCGCCCCATTCCGTCTCGGTGCCCCACCGCATCCGCCCCGTGGTGACGTCGAACGCCGCCACGCCCGGTCCTCCCGGCGCGCCCAACTGCACGATGACGACGTCGCCGGCCACGAGCGGGCTCGCTCCGACCCCGAAGAAGTTCTGCTTGATGCCGAATTCGCCATGGAGATCGCGTCGCCAGTTCACGCGCCCGGACGCGAGGTCGATGCAGTGCAGCCGCCCCTCGGCGCCGAACGTGAAGACCCGTCCGCCGGCGATCGCTGGACTGGCGCGCGGACCGGGGTTGTAGCCGTAGCGATCGCGGTAGGCCGTCGGGTACTTCACTTGCCAGAAGCGGCGCCCGTCGACGGCGTGCAGGCAGTCGACTATCTCCTCGGATCCGACGCGGTGGAAGAGCACCAGTCGCTCGCCGACCACCACCGGTGACGCGAAGCCCTCTCCCTTGCGCATCTCCCAGACCGGGGTGAGGCCGCCGGCGGGAAACTCGCGGCGCAGGCGGGTTTCCTCGGAGGTAAGGTTGTGCGTGGGCCCGAGGAAGTTGGGCCATTCCGACGTGCGTGCCCCCGCTGCCAAGGCCCGTGGCGAGGCGTGCGCGGTGGCCTCGGGATTTTCATTCGGTGCGGTCGCCACGGGCGTCGGGCGGGCTTCAAACGCCGGCGGCGCGGGATCGGTGAAAACCTTGCCGGCCGCGACAATCCGGGAGGTGTCGGTCGCGAGCAGCGCCAGTGCGAGGACCCCTGCGGCGCGACGACGGAGACGGCCGGCAGCCTTGGGCCGGCGCTTCGGTGGCGGGGTGGTTCGGCTCATGGGGGTGGCTGGAGAGAGTTTGCCGCGAAGGAGGACGTCAACGGCGCGGATGCCGTTGAATTCATTGGAAACCTTGCGGGGTCCTTCGTGTCGGACACGTTGCTGCAGACCCATGAAGACCCCCGTCACCGTTCTGATCACCCTGGCGCTGGTCGCTCCCGTTCAGGCGGAAATCCTCCGGCCCGGCGGTAGCCGTCCCGGTCCGGTTGACGCCCCGCGGGGGGTGCCGCGCGGCGAGCACCGTCCGGCGCCGCCATCGCGTTGGCATGAGCATCCGCGCCATGCCGGGCGAGTGGTCGGATTCGGCTACGGCTACTTCGCACCAGGTTACACTTACGGGTACTCTCCAGGTTACGCCTACGGTTACTATCCGGGCTACGGCGTCGATTATCCTTATTACGGGGTCTATGCGCCCGCCTCCGTGGCTTCATCCGGAATGCTGCTGGGGGCCCTGGCAGGCGGCATCATCGGCAACAACAGCGGAACCTTCGGGCACAGCGGTTGGCGTGGTGCCGCGTGGGGTGCCGGCGCCGGACTGCTGATTGGCTCCGTGGTCGACGCCGAGCGTGCGCGAGAGGCTCAGGTCCGCGCTCCCGCTTCGACGGTTGTCTATGCTCCGGCTCAGACTGCCGCGGCCGCTCCCGCCGGGTCGCCCCCGCCCCAGGTCACGATCATCAACAACGACTACGGCGCCTCACCCATGAGCGCGGTCAACAGCCTTTTCGGCCGCTAAGTCCAATCGATTTCCGGCCTCCGCTGTGACTTTGCCCGCGGCTGCCGCGTCCTTTCCTCTGTTCCCAACCATGACGACCGTGAATTCCCGTCTCCTCCTCGCCGTTTCCGCGGCCGGCGGCCTCTTCCTCGCCGGCTGCGCCACCACCGAGGGAGTGAAAAACCCCTCCGGCGTGCCGGTGACCGAGATGCGGCCGGACGAGCGCGGGTTCGTGGCTGGCACGGGCATCGAGTCGCAGGATCTCGTGACGGTCACCGACCGCATGGCGCGCAGTATCCTCGGCATCCCGCAGATCGCGCGGGCGCAGACGCCGCCCAGCGTCGTGCTGGAGCCCGTCGTCAACAACACCCGTTTCCCGATCAACAAGGACATCTTCCTCACGCGCCTCCGCACCCAGCTGAACTCCAAGGCTGCCGGCCAGGTGAGCTTTCTCGACCGCGAGATGATGCGCACCCTCCAGCGCGAGCGGGAGTTGAAGCGTTCGGGTCAGGTCACCGCGAGTTCCGATCCCAACGCGGTCGAGTTCGGCGGCGCTGATTACTTCCTAACCGGAAAGCTCGAGGGTATGTCCACGCGCACCAGCGCCGGCACCAGCGATTACATCCTCTACAGCTTCCGTCTCACCGACGCCCGCACGAGCCGCATCGTCTGGGAGGACGTCGCCGAGATCAAAAAGCAGGGCCTCGAGGACGCGGCCTACCGCTGATCCCTTGGCCGTGCCGGTGTCATCGCCGCGCCACCGCGTCCTCCCGGCGGCCGCGCTCTGCCTGTTGCTCGTCTCCTGCGCGACGCCGCCCGGTGAACCGCGGGCCGGGGCGTCCACAACACGTGGCGCGGCGGAGGTGCCCGAGCGCGACCGGGTGCTCCACGCCTACCGGGACGGGGCGAAGGCGTTGCGCGCCGGGCGGTACGACGCGGCGAAGGCGCGCCTCGACGAGGCCATCGCGCGCATCGGCGGCATCATCGCCAACGACGCCGATGCCGCGCGGGCTCGCGGTCTGTTCTCCGCCGAAGGCTCCAAGATCTTCATCGGTGAACCGTACGAGCGCGTGATGGCGTACTATTACCGCGGAATACTGTACTGGCGCGACGGCGAGGCCGACAACGCGCGCGCCTGTTTCCGCTCCGGCAGCTTCATCGATGCGGGAACGGCGGAGGAAAAGTACGACGCCGATTACGTGCTGCTCGACTACCTCGAGGGCCTCGCGACGGCGAAGCTGCAGGGCGACGGTTCCGCGGCGCTGGCGCGCGCCCGCGCCCACGCGGGGGAAAAACGGCCGCTGCCGGACTACAATACCGCCGCCAACGTTTTGTTCTTCGCGGAGTACGGACACGGACCGCGCAAGTACGCCGCCGGATCCTATGGTGAGCAGCTCCGCTTCCACGTGGAGGATTCGCCCTCCCGCTCCGCGCGGCTGATCCTCGATGACGGGCGGAAGGTCGTGCCGCTCCCCGCCTACGATGATCTGGGTTACCAGGCGGTGACGCGGGGGATCCGGGTGATGGATCACATCCTCGGCAACAAGGCGGTTTTCAAGGCGGGGGTGGACGCCGCGAGCGACGTCGCCCTCGCCGGCGCGGTCATCGCGAGCGATGAGGCGCGACGCCGTGAGCGGCGCGGACGCGACAGCGATGACGCCGGCGCGGCCGCCCTCGGGCTCGGCGTAATCGGAGTCATCGGCAAGGTCGTCTCGGCCGCCACTCGCCCGGAAGCCGACACGCGCCAATGGGGCAACCTACCCCAGCGTCTGAGTTTCGCCGCCCTGCGTTTGCCGCCGGGCGCCCACTCCGGGCGACTTGAGTTCCTTGACCGTCAGGGGCAGGTGCTCACCGCGCGCACCCGAACCGTCTCATTCGAGGTCGCGGAGAGCGATCGAGACACGGTCGTCATTTTGAGCGAACTTACCCGCTGAACTGCAGTCTCATTTCCTGTCCCGCGCACCGCACCATGAAACCCTCCCTCGTCCCCACCATCGCCGCCGCCATGGCCGCGCTCGTCCTGACCGGCTGCGTCGGCGAGACCGGCCCCTTCCCGCCGCTCGACACGACCAAGTTCACACTCGAGAACACCGATCGTTTCGTGCTGCTCGACCAGGCCGCCCAGAATTCCGTCACGTGCACCGGCGTGCAGGAGGTGCCGCTGTCCGACGGCCGTTTGGAGGTCGTGGCCAACGTGAAGAACCGCGAGAACCGCCGCATCCAGGTCCAGATCAACTGCGTGTTCAAGGACGCCCAAGGATTCTCGACGGGTGACGAGACCCCGTGGCAGACGCTGATCCTTTCCGAGTACGCGACGGAAGCGGTGCGCTTCACAGCGATGAACACCGCGGCGAAGCGTTACACCGTGCGCGTCCGCCAGGCGCGCTGAACCCGCGGTGCCACCCGCCATGAAAACAACTCTCAGGCTCGTTCCGCTCGGCGCCCTGTTCCTTTCCGCGACCCTGCCGGCGCAGGAGTCCCGCGACGCCGCGCCCGTGCCGCCGCCGGTGGCACAGGCTCCGGTTCGGTTGCCTTCGCCGGAGATCCCGCGGGCAAACCAAGGCCAGCGGGTTTTCCCGCCGTCACCCGACACGCTCGTTTCGCGGCAGAACGCCGAGGGCGTGCTCGAGGGGTTCCGGCGCGTTTACAAGACCGACGGCGCGCCGCGCATCGTGATCTACGTGAACCGCGCGTTGATGGATCCCGCTCCAACCGCCCCCTCCG